>NZ_NKUH01000079.1:0-67941 GCF_009192895.1 Xanthomonas sp. LMG 12460
GGGGACGGCTGCATCGGGCGGGGGGCTGCGGTTATCATAGGCGGTCATCACACGAGCGCCCGCCGTTGCGGCGGAGCTTCCATTCTATCCGGCCGGCCGCCGAACGCGGCGGGTTTGCCTTACCCGAGGAGTTTCAGATGGCCAGCTACGGCATGAACGACGTCAAGAACGGGATGAAGATCCTGGTCAACAGCGAGCCTGCGATCATCACCGATACCGAATACGTCAAGCCCGGCAAGGGCCAGGCGTTCACCCGCGTCAAGTACCGCTTCATCAAGTCCGGGCGCGTGGTCGAAATGACCATGAAGGCGACCGACAGCGTGGAAGCGGCCGACGTGGTCGACACCGACATGCAGTACCTGTACAGCGACGGCGAGTACTGGCACTTCATGCAGCAGGAAACCTTCGAGCAGGTGCAGGCCGACAAGGCCGGCGTCGGCGACGCCGCCAAGTGGATCAAGGGCGAGGAGGATTGCGTGGTGACGCTGTGGAACGGCACGCCGATCCAGGTCACCCCGCCGAACTTCGTCGAACTGAAGATCGTCGAGACCGACCCGGGCGTGCGCGGCGATACCTCCGGCGGCGGCGGCAAGCCGGCGACCCTGGAGACCGGTGCGGTGGTGCGCGTGCCGCTGTTCGTCGGCCAGGAAGAAGTGATCCGCGTCGATACGCGTTCGGGCGAATACGTTTCGCGCGTCAAGTAAGTCGGCATGCCCGCGGCCGCCGCCGGCCGCGGGCATGCGCACGCGCTGGCGTGCGGCGGCCAGGCAGCGCATGCGCCGGATCGCCGTGCGGCGGTGATGGACCACCTCGCTCCCAGGAAACGCCCGTGACGACCAGCCACGCCGACAGCGCCGACAGCAAGTACCCGCACGACCGCGTCGTGTTCTTCAGCGATGCGGTCTTCGCCATCGCCATCACCCTGCTGGCGGTGGAAATCAAGGTGCCCGGACACGCCGAGGTCGCGGCGGCCGGCGGCATCCTCGCCGCCCTGCACCGGATGCTGCCGCTGTTCATCGGCTTTGCGGTCAGCTTCCTGGTCACCGCGCTGTTCTGGAAGTCGCACCTGCAGCTGTGCCGGCACATCCGCCAGTTCGACGACCGGCTGATCTGGCTCAACGTGCTGCAGCTGCTGCTGATCGGCCTGCTGCCGTTCTCCACCGCGCTGTACTCGGACTATTTCGGCAACCACGAGGCGTTCGCGGTGTACTGCGCGCATCTGGCGGCGATCGGCCTGGCCGGGTACTGGCTGCATGCCTATGCGGTGCGCAAGGAAGGCCTGGCGCAGCGGCTGGGCCCGCTGCAGGCGCAGGCGATGAAGCTGCGCGCGGCGGTCTCGCCGGTGGTGTTCGCGTTATGCATCCCCGTGGGCATGGTGGCACCGTGGCTGGGCCGCTTCGGCTTCCTGGCGGTCTTTCTGCTGCAGTGGGGGGTGATGCGCGTGTACCAGCGACGCATCCGCCAGTCCCAGGCGGCACCGGCACCGTGACCCTCCCTTTTCCAGAGTCCCTGCGATGACCTCCATACCCGAATCCTGCGACCTGCTGATCGAAGCCGGCTACGTGGTCCCGATCGAACCGCATGCGGTGGTGCTGGAAGACCACGCGGTGGCGGTGCGCGGCAGCGAGATCGTGGCGGTGCTGCCCACGGCCGAGGCGCGCACGCGCTTCGCCCCCGCGCGCACCGTCTCGCGCCCGGACGCGGCGCTGCTGCCGGGGCTGGTCAACGCGCATACCCACAACCCGATGACCCTGCTGCGCGGCATCGCCGACGACCTGCCGCTGATGGTGTGGCTGCAGCAGCACATCTGGCCGGTGGAGACCGCGGTGATCGGCCCGGAGTTCGTCGCCGACGGCACCGCGCTGGCCATCGCCGAGATGCTGCGCGGCGGCACCACCTGCGCCAACGAGAACTACTTCTTCGCCGACGTGCAGGCCGCGGTGTACAAGCAGCACGGCTTCCGCGCGCGGGTCGGCACGGTGATCATCGATTTCCCGACCGCCTGGGCCAAGACCTCCGACGAGTACTTCGCCCGCGCCTGCGAGGTGCACGACCAGTGGCGCGACGATCCGCTGGTCGGCATCGCCTTCGCCCCGCATGCGCCGTACACGGTCAACGACGCCAACTTCGAGCGGGTGCGGATGCTGTCCGACCAGCTCGAGGTGCCGGTGCACCTGCACACCCACGAGACCGCGCAGGAAATCGCCGACTCGCTCAAGCAGTACGGGCAGCGCCCGCTGGCGCGGCTGGACCGTCTGGGCCTGGTCAACGACCGCCTGATCGCGGTGCACATGACCCAGCTCACCGACGCCGAGATCCACCTGTGCGCCGAGCGCGGGGTCAGCGTGGTGCATTGCCCCGAATCCAACCTCAAGCTCGCCTCCGGCTTCTGCCCGGCCTGCGCGCTGCAGCGTGCGGGCGTGAACCTGGCGATCGGCACCGACGGCTGCGCCAGCAACAACGACCTGGACATGTTCAGCGAGAACCGCACCGCGGCGATCCTGGCCAAGGCCGTGGCCAACGACGCCACCGCGCTGGACGCGGCCAGCACGCTGCGCGCGGCCACCCTGGGCGGCGCGCGTGCGCTGGGCTTCGGCGAGACGATCGGCTCGATCGAGCCGGGCAAGCAGGCCGACCTGATCTGCGTGGACCTGTCGGCGCTGGAGACCCAGCCGCTGCACAACGTGCTGTCGCAACTGGTGTACGCCACCGGTCGGCAGCAGGTCAGCGATGTGTGGATCGCCGGCCAACCCAAGCTCAGCCAGCGCGTGCTGGTGGACATGGACGTCGACGCGCTGGTCGCCAATGCGCGCGAGTGGCGCGAACGTATCCGCAGCATCCACGCCTGATCCGCTATGTTCGCCGTGCCGCGCCGCGTGCGCGGCCCCAACGAGAATCCGTTATGACCGCTTCCGCCGCCAACGCCTCCGCCAACTTCGATCAGGCCGAACTGGACAAGTTCGGCGCCCTGGCCACCCGCTGGTGGGATGCCGACGGCCCGCAGAAGCCGCTGCACGCGCTCAATCCTGTGCGTCTGCGCTACGTCGCCGAGCGCCTGCCGCTGCGCGGCGCGACGGTGCTGGACGTGGGCTGCGGCGGCGGCCTGCTCAGCGAGGCGCTGGCCAAGGAGGGTGCGCAGGTCACCGCGATCGACCTGTCGCCGGAGCTGATCAAGGTCGCGCGGCTGCACCAGTTCGAATCCGGGGTCGAGGTCGACTACCGCGTGCAGTCGGTCGAGGACCTGGCGGCGGCGCAGCCGGGCAGTTTCGATGCGATCACCTGCATGGAGATGCTCGAGCACGTGCCCGATCCGGCGGCGATCGTGCGCGCCTGCGCAACCCTGCTCAAGCCGGGCGGACAGCTGTTCCTGTCCACCCTCAACCGCACCCCGGCCGCGTTCGCGCTGGCCATCGTCGGTGCCGAATACGTGGCGCGGCTACTGCCCACCGGCACCCATCGCTACCAGGATTTCATCAAGCCGGCGGAGCTGGCCGCGTGGTTGCGCCAGGCCGAGCTGCAGCTGCGCGACGTCAGCGGCCTGGCATATGAGCCGTGGCGCAATCGCGCGCGGCTGTCCTCGCGCACCGAGGTCAATTACCTGGCGTGTGCTGCAAAGCCGGGAATCGGGAATGGGGAATAGGGAAGCGCCGCTGCCGCGGCGGGGTTATCCGCGGGTTGCGCTGTTCGATCTGGATGGCACGTTGCTGGACAGTGCGCCGGATCTGCTGGCCGCGGCCAATGCGGTGCTGGCTGAGCATGGCCGTGCAGCGTTGACCCTGGCGCAGTTGCGGCCGGTGGTGTCCAAGGGGTCGCGGGCGATGCTCGGCGTCGCCTTCCCGGATCTGCCCGCCGCGCAGCGCGATGCGCTGATTCCGGCCTTCCTGCGCCACTACGAGGCGCTGATCGGCCGCCATTCGCAGCCGTTCGACGGCATCCCGGAACTGCTGCAACGCCTGGAAGAGGCCGGCAGCGTGTGGGGCATCGTCACCAACAAGCCCGAGGCGCTGGCGCGGTTGATCCTGCCGCAGTTGCAGTGGCAGCAGCGCTGCGCGGTGCTGATCGGCGGCGACACGCTGCCCGAGCGCAAGCCGCATCCGCTGCCGCTGCAGGTCGCCGCGCAGCGCCTGGGCGTGGCGCCGCAGGAAGTGGTCTACGTCGGCGACGACGAACGCGACATCCTCGCCGCTCGCGCCGCCGGCATGGCCTCGGTGGCGGTGCTGTGGGGTTATCGGCTGGACGAAGACGATCCGCTGGCCTGGCGCGCCGATGCGATGGTCGCCGCGCCGGCCGAGTTGTACGACGCCGCGGCCTGGCCGGTCAGCGCAGCCGCGTCCTGAAACCGGTGCTGTCGCCGCGTTCGCGGTGATGCATGACCGCCGTGTCGCGGCCTGCACGCCGACGCCGCTCGGCATCCACCGGTCGCGCACGTACACTGCGCGTTCTGCGCGGCAGCCGCGCTCACTCTCCCATTGCGCGATGCCGTCGGCGCGCGCGCCTGACTCCGGATTCACCGATCGCATGAGCAGTTCGTCCGCCCTGGATGCCTTCCTCGACAAATGGCGCCGCCGCTGGCCGGAATGGGCCGTGGCCGAGGCGTTCGTGCCGGCGCCGCAGCGCGCCCGCACCGTGGCCTGGTTCGCCCTGCTGCAGGAGTTCGACGACATCCTCAACATCGCCGGCGACCCGCTGCCGGCCGACGCCAAGCTGGCGTGGTGGGGCGAGGAACTGCGCAGTTGGGCAGGGCAGCGTTCGCGGCATCCGCTGGGCCGGGTGCTGGAGCCGGTGGCTGCGCCGTGGACACAACTGGCCGAGGCCTTGCCGAGCCTGCCACAGTCGCGCGCGGCCGCGGCCGACACCGCGCATGCGCTGGAGCGGCTGGAGCCGTTCGCGCAGGCGGTGGTCGCGGTCGAGCGCGCGTTGTTCGAGGCCTCGGCCGAGGGCGCCGCGGTGCCGGTCGCGCTGCAGGTGCTGGCGCAGCGCCTGCTCGAGGGCGGCGCCGCCACCGCGCCGCTGGCGCTGCGCGGCGGCGATGAGGCGCAGCAGCGCCAGCGCTGGGCGCAGGCATTGCTGAAGCCGTGGCCGCGCCGCGTGCGCGGGCCGCGTCCGCGGCGCATCCTGTCGGTGTTGGCGCGTGCGCGGATGGTGCAGCAGGCGGCCGCCATACCCAGGCCGCCGGGACAGATGGCGACGCTGTGGCGCGCCTGGTGGGCCGGGCTGGGATAGAGCCCGCCCGCCCTCCGCGCCGGCATGCCTCAGGGCGCGCTGCCGGCGCCGCTGTTGGCGTACTCGTAGAAGCGATTGGCCGAGGTGCTGCAGTTGCTGCTGCAGTACGGACGGCCGATGGTCGAGGCGTTCCACGGCGCGCTCTTGCGGATGTGCCCGCCCAGCGTCGAGTCGCGGATCACCACCTTGCCGTTGGGCGAGGTGCCGTCGACGTAGTTGGACAGGCTGCCCACGCTCTCGTCCCAGGCCCGGCCCAGCCACACCGTGCCGCTGCCCGGATTGCCGACCGCATCGAAGGTGCTGCCGATCGCCAGGAAGCCGTAGCTGCTGCCCGGGCGGGTGCTGGGCGCGAAGATCACCCCGCCATCGTTGGCGCCGCGGCGCGCGGCGGTGTAGCGGATGGTGCTGCCGGCGAACACCGCCACGCCCGAGCCGAAGATGAAGTCGGTGTCGCCCTCGATGGTGCCGCCCTTGAAATAGGCGCGGATCACCGTGTTGGCGCTGCCGGCGCTGATCAGCAGGGTGTCCTGGTTGCCGGTCAGCACCACGTTCTCCAGCACTGCCTTGTCGCCGCGCAACGCCAGCGCCACCGCCGACTGGTTGCTGCCGCTGTAGGTGCCCTCGACGTAGCTGTTGACGATCGCCAGGTTGCGCGCCTGGAACTGCGCCGCGCGCACGGTGACGGTGCCGCTGTCGGAGGTGCCGACGGTGCTGCTGGCGGCGTTGCTGGCGCACGGATGGGTGGCGCTGCCGGTGGGTTTCGGGGTGGGGTTGGCGTTGCCGAAACGGATCGTGGTGCTGGCCGGGCTGCCGCCGAGGCCGAACAGCGTGAGCGGCGGCGCCGCGGCGGGCACGCAGACCACTTCGGTATAGGTGCCCGGCGCCACGCTGATGTAGCGGCGCATGCTGCCGCCGGCGGCGACCGCGGCGTCCACCGCGGCCTGCACGGTGCGGTAGCGGGTGCTGCCGTCGGCGGCCACCGCGTAGTCGGCCTGCAGCAGCGCGACGCCGGCGCTCGGATCCCAGTTGTCGGTAACCAGCGCGCCGATCGGTCCGGCCTGGGCCAGGTGGCGGGCGACGGTCTGGTTGGCCGCCTCGCTGCTGGTCAGTTGCGGGCGCGACGCGGTGCCGGTCAGGGCCGGGGCGTCTGCGACAAACCCGCCCGCCAGGGCGAGGGTGGAGGAAAGCAGCAACCAGCGCGATACGGTCATGGGAAGCCTCCGCTCAAGGATAAGGGCCCGCGGCCACGCCTGAAATGATACCGGTGTCATCCGGTCGCCTGATCCGGCGTCGTCAGCGGACCGGCGATGGTAGGGGCGTTCGCGCGCCGATGCCGGCCGATGTCGCAGCCAGAGCTCGGTTGTGCCGCTTCCATCACGATCGCGGATCCGCCGCACGTGCGGCGCGCCGGTTGGTGGGGGCGTGGAGGGCGATTCCCAGGCCAAAACGCGACGGCTGCAGGCGCTCCAGACCCGGCGCCGGCGGACGGTCGCCGCACTGCGGCATGGATCTGCGCGCCGTGTGCCACCCCACTTTCTGGCGTGACGGGGTCGTGAATTTGGATACGAGCGCCGTCGCGGCTTGCGCTACCCTCGACGCCGATCCCACTTGGAAGTCATCGATTGAAGCGCCTGTGCCGTTGGTGCTGCCTGTTGCTGTGCCTGGGGCTGGTCGGGTCGGCGCTGGGGCAGGAACTGTTGTTGCAACGGCTGGCCGCCGACCCTCCGCCGCCGGAGGTGGTGGCGGGGCGCCACGATACCGCGTTCGCCGATGCCGGCCATGGTGCGATCCTGTACGAGCGCAGCAAGCAGCCCACCTGGTGGCGGATCCGCGCCGACCGCACGATCGGCAGCGAGGGCCAGCCGCAACTGGTGCTGCAGTCGCCGTATCTGACCCGGGTCGAGGCCTGGGTGCCGGGACGCGCCACGCCAACCCGTCACGCGATCTACGGCGCCGACGCCGATCTGCGCTACTCCACCCGGGCCCTGGTGATCGCCTTGCCGCAGGGGCTGCCGGCCGGCGCCTCGATCTGGCTGCGGGTGCATGCGCCGGCGGCGATGCCGATGCCGGTGGGCATCGCGCCGCTGGCCCAGGTGCAGCGCGAGGATCTGCACTACGTCGGCTGGCGCGCCTTCATCCTCGGCTCGACCGCGGTGCTGGCGATCCTGGCGATCGCGTTGTGGGCGCGTCTGCGCGAGCCGATCTACGGCTACTTCACCGCCAACGTGATGTGCGTGCTGCTGTACCTGCTCGGCCTCGGCGGCGAGGCGCGCGCGGTGCCGGGCCTGGCCAGCGTGTTCGCGTCCTCGCCGACGCCGATGCGCATCGTCGCCGCGCTCGGCGGCTTCTTCATCATCACCTTCCAGCGCCGGCAACTGGAGATGCGCCGGCAACTGCCGCGGCTGGACCGGGTGCTGCGGCTGTGCGCGCTGTTCCTGCTCGGCATCGCTGTGGCCTGCCTGCTGTCGGACGCGGCGGTGCTGAGCGTGCTGGGCAATCTCGGGCTGATCGTCGGTGCGGCGCTGCTGCTGCCGTGTTGCCTGCTGCTGGCCTTGCGCGGGCAACGCTACGCCTGGCCGTTGCTGGCTTCGTGGACGCCGCTGTGGATGCTGTGCGTGCTGCGCTGCCTGGAGCTGACCGGGTGGTTGCGCCTGGATCTGGCCGCGCCGGTGCTGGCGCACGGCATCAGCCTGGCCCTGGCAATCTCCTGCCTGCTGGTGACCTTCGGTCTGGCCGAGCAGATCCTGGAGCTGCGTCGCGACCGCGACCGCGCCAGCCGCATGGCGACCGTGGACGAACTCACCGGCATCCTCACCCGCGCCGCCCTGCAGCAGCGTCTGGCCGAGGCGCTGCAGGACGCCGCGCGCGGCGACCGGCCGCTGGCATTGGCCTATATCGATATCGACCATTTCAAGCGCATCAACGACATCCACGGCCACGCCGGCGGCGACGCCTGCCTGCGCTGGGTCGCCGCCTGCGCGCGGGCGCGCCTGCGCAGCACCGACACGCTCGGCCGCCAGGGCGGCGACGAGATGCTGCTGTTGATGCCCGGCGCCACCCTGGAGGCCGCGCGGCGCGTGGCCGAGGACATCCGCCAGCACGTCGCGGCGCAGCCGCTGCCGCGCGAAGGCCAGGCGCTGTCATGCACGCTGAGCGTCGGCGTGGCGCAATGGCAGCGCGGCGAGAGCGCGGCGACGCTGTTGCAGCGGGCCGATGCCGCGCTCTACGCCAGCAAGGCCGCCGGCCGCAACCGCGTCAGCGTTTCCCCATCTACCGCGTCACCCACCAAGGAGCCTCAGCCATGACTGCACAGCCCGCTTTGCCCGCGTTCGCTCCCGATCAGTTGCAGGTCGGCGACATCCTGTTGCAACTGGGCTGCGGCCCGGTGTCCGAACTGATCGCCTGGTGCGGCGACAGCATCTACAGCCATGCCGCCATCGTTGCCGATCAGGGCGACCTGATCGAGGCGGCGGCCAGCGGCGTGCGCCGCTATCCGCTGTCGCAGCGGCTGACCGACACCACCAACTACCTGATCATCGACGCCTACCGGCCGCTCAGCTACGCCTGCGTGGCGCTGGACGACGCCGATCGCGCCAGCGTGCTAGCCAAGGCGCAGTCGCTGCTGGGCGTCCCGTACCCGCTGGACAGCCTGGCCACGCTCGGCCTGCTGGTCGCCATCCGCGGCAAGTGGCCGCAGCACTGGCTGGCGCGGATCGTGGTGCGCGAGGCGCTGGACCATCTGGTCCGCGACAACCCCTCGCACATGGTGTGCAGCGAAGTGGTATACCGCGCGCTGGCCGAATGCGATGCGACGCCGCCGGGCCGGCTGGCGCCGCAGATCGTGCTCAGCGGGCCGACCCACATGCCGTTCCCGGATCTGGACTGGAAGGCGCTGTGGGAAGAAGTGTGGCAACTGCTGCATCCGCACCGGCAGCAGGCGCTGGGCGACATCGCGCAGCGCCTGGCGGCGGTGGAGGGCGCGCCGGCCAGCCTGGCCGCCTCGGCACTGACCACGGTCGCCGACGACGACCTGCTCAGCCGCGCCAACGCGGTCCGCGCCGGCCTGGGCCTGCCGCCGCTGGCGCCGGTCACCGATCAGGTGGAAGACAACGGCAGCCTGCTGCGCGAAGCCGGCGAAGAAGCGCCGGGCGCGCCGTTGCCGCATCCCAATCCCAAGCTGGTCATGCCGCTGGATCTGGCCAACAGCCCCTCGCATGTGGTGCTGGGGCGCCTGCTTGAGGTGCCCACGTCGGCGTAGCTGAAAGGCTGCGCGCCAGCGCAGTGCGCGAGGCTGCGCCCGTACCCTCATCCGCCCCTTCGGGGCACCTTCTCCCGAGGGGAGAAGGGAGAGCGCTTGCCCCTCTCCCATTGGGAGAGGGGGCGGGATGAGGGTGCGGCCTCCCGGCCACGCGCGCCAACGCACCTGATCCACCAGCGCTTTACGGCTGCTTTGTCCGCTCCAGCACCAACAACGGATCGATGCGCACATCGAACCAATTCATCCCCCAATGCAGATGCGGCCCGGTCGCACGGCCCGTGGCACCCACCGCGCCGATCACCTGGCCCTGGGCGATGCGGTCGCCGACCTTCACGTCGATTCGCGACAAATGCAGGAAGTTGGAACTGACGCCGTAGCCGTGATCCAGCAGCACGGTGCCGCCGGTCAGGTACAGGTCGGGAGCGGCGAAGGTGATGACGCCGGCGGCCGGGGCCTTGACCGGGGTGCCGGTGGGCACGGCGATGTCCATGCCCGAATGCCCGGCGCCGGGCTGGCCGTTGTAGACCCGGGCATTGCCGAAGCGGCCGCTGATGCGGCCCTGCACCGGCCAGATGAAGGGTGCGGCGAAATCGGTGCGCGGGTCGTCGCGGTCGCGCGCGGCGGTGACCTGGGCCTGTTCGCGCTTGATCCGCTCGGCGATCGCCGGCGGCGGGTTCACCGTCTTCGGCGGCACCCCGTTGACCTGTTCCAGCGGCCAGTCGCGCGGCGTCACCGCGATCTCGACGGTCTCAGTCCCGCCATCCGGGCGCTGCACCGCGATGCGCAGCGGACCGCGCTCGTCGCGGCCGATGCCGAACACCACGCTGCCGTAGTCGCTGACCCGCAGGGTGCGTCCGGCGTACTGCACGCGGCTGCCGGGCGCGACCTTGCCGATCACCAGCGCGCCCTGCGAGGCGCTGCGCGGGAACACGCTGCGCGCTTCGGCGCCGGCCGTGGCCGGCGTCTGCGCGTGCAGCGCCGGGGCGAGCGGTGCGGTCAGCAGGACCAGCGCTAGTGCGGCGCCGGTCATCAGGGCGCCGCGCATCAGCGGTCGAACGCCAGGCGCTGCCCGTTGGGGGTGCCGACCAGGCGGGTCCCATCCCAGGCCAGCACGCCGTTGACCCAGGTCGCGGCGATCCTGGAGCGGAAGCTGCGGCCTTCGAACGGCGACCAGCCGCACTTGGACAGCACGTCCTCGCGGCGCACGGTGAACGCGGTGTCGTCGATCAGCACCAGGTCGGCGTGGTAGCCCTCGCGCAGGAAGCCGCGTTCGTGCACGTCGAACAGCAGCGCCGGCGCGTGCGCGAACTTGTGCACCACCTGGGCCACGCTGAGCCGGCCCTCGTGGACCAACTCCAGCGCCGCGACAAGCGCGTACTGCACCAGCGGTAGGCCCGACGGCGCCTGCGCGTACGGCTTGCTCTTCTCTTCCCAGGTGTGCGGGGCGTGGTCGGTGGCGAGCACGTCGATCACGTCCTCGGCGATCGCGCGGATCAGCGCCTCGCGGTCGCTGGCGTCCTTGATCGCCGGGTTGCACTTGATCAGGTTGCCGAGCGTGGCGTAGTCGGCGCGGTCGAAGCGCAGGAAATGGATGCAGGTCTCGGCGGTGATGCGCTTGCCCTGGATCGGGCCGGGGGTGAACAGCGCCAGCTCGTCGGCGGTGGAGATGTGCAGCACGTGCAGGCGGGTGCCGTGCTTCTTCGCCAGCGACACCGCCAGCTGCGAGGACTTCAGGCAGGCCTCGCGCGAGCGGATGTCCGGGTGCATGTCCGGGGTCAGCGCCTCGCCATACTTTTCCTTGAACGCAGCCAGGGTCGCGTCGATGGTCGGGGTGTCTTCGCAGTGGGTGATGATCGGCGTCGGCGCGTCGCGGAAGATCGCGTCCAGGGTCTGCGGGTTGTCGACCAGCATGTTGCCGGTGGAGGCGCCCATGAACACCTTGATGCCGGGCGCGGTCTTCGGGTCCAGGGTCTGGATCGCGGCCAGGTTGTCGTTGCTGGCGCCCAGGTAGAAGCCGTAGTTGCCCCAGGCGCGGCCGCGCGCGGCGTCGTACTTGGCCTGCAGCGCGGCGGCGTCGAGCGTGGGCGGATTGGTGTTGGGCATGTCCATGAAGCTGGTCAGGCCGCCGGCCACCGCCGCGGCCGATTCGGTGGCGATGTCGCCCTTGTGGGTCAGGCCGGGTTCGCGGAAGTGCACCTGGTCGTCGATCATGCCGGGCAGCAGCCAGCGCCCGGCGGCATCGACCACGGTCTCGCCCTCGCGCGCGGCCAGCTGCGGGGCGATCGCGGCGATGCGGCCGTCGGCGATGCGCAGGTCGCCCTGGGTTTCGCGGCCTTCGTTGACCAGGCGCGCGTTGACGATCAATGTGGAAGCGGACATCAGTGTTTTCCTTGGCAGCGGCAGGGTGGCGGCGCCATGGGGTCGGGCACCGGGTCGAACCCGCCAGGATGGAAGGGGTGGCAGCGGCCGACGCGGCGGGCGGCCATCCAGCCGCCGCGCAATGCGCCGAAACGGGCGATGGCGGTCACCGCATACGCCGAGCAACTGGGCACGAAACGACAGCGCGGTCCCAGCAGCGGGCTGATGAAGCGCTGGTACAGGCGCAGCAGGGCGATGAGAGCGCGGGCGATCACATCACCATGATATGCCACTGTGCTGGACTAGGCGGGTCGCTCGGCGTATACGCCGCGTTGTTGCCGCGGGGGGTAGGGTAGGCTATAAAGGCCCGCTTTCCCGGGCCCCGGGAAGACCAAGGAAGAGCGTTCGTGGCTGCTAAAAAACCTGCAAAGAAGGCCGTCCAGGCCGCCAAGAAGCCTGCCAAGCCCGTCGCCAAGAAAGCGACGGTGTCCGCCGCCAGCAAACCGCTGAAGAAAGCCGCGCCTGCGAAGTCGGCAGCCAAGGCCGCGCCGGCCAAATCGGCCAGCAAGGCCGTGGCCAAGAAGCCGGCGGCCAAGCCGGTCGCTGCGTCGCCGGCCAAGTCCGCTCCCGCCAAGAAGGCCCCGGCCAAGAAGGCGCCTGCCAAGCCGGTCGCTCCGGCCAAGGCCGCCGCCAAGCCAGCGCCCGCCGCCAAGCCGGCAGCAAAGACGCCCGCGGCCAAGCCTGGCGCCAAGGTCGTCAAGACCGCGGCCGCTCCCGCCAAATCCAAACCGGCCACCGCCCCCGTTGCACCCGCGGTGACCACCTCCGTACCGAAGTCGGCGCCCAAGCCGGCTGCGGCCAAGCCTGTCCCGGTCAAGCCCGCCGCGCCTGCCGCAGCACCGGCCCCCAAGCCCGTTGCCGCCAAGTCCGCCGCGCCGTCGACCCCGCCACAAAAGAATCCCGTGTCCGTTTCGAAATCCTCCGCGAAAACCCCCACCAAGTCCGAATCCACCCCGAAGGCGCCGGTCGCCAAGCCCACCGGCAAGGTCGCCGTGGCCGTGACCGCCAAGTCCAACACCCCGGCCAAGCCGGCCAAGTACAAGGTGGTCGAGTACAAGACCGACGAGGCCACCGGCCGCCCGATCCTGCCCAAGGGCTACAAGCCGGCGGCGGACGAGGAGTACATGAGCGCGCTGCAGCAGGAGTACTTCCGCCAGCGCCTGCTCACCTGGCGCGCCGACCTGGTCGAGGAATCCAAGCAGACCATCGAGAACCTGCGCGACGAGGTCCGCGACATCGGCGACGAGGCCGAGCGCGCGACCCGCGAGACCGAGAACTCGCTGGAACTGCGGACCCGCGACCGCTACCGCAAGCTGATCGGCAAGATCGACAGCACCCTCAAGCGTCTGGACGCCGGCGACTACGGCTACTGCGTGGACACGGGCGAGGAAATCGGCCTGGAGCGCCTGGAAGCGCGTCTGACCGCCGAGCGCACCATCGACGCGCAGGAGCGTTGGGAACATCTGCAGAAGCAGCAGGGCGACTGAGTCCGCGCCGCCCCGACGTGTCAAGGCAAGGCCCCGCTCGCGCGGGGCTTTGCGTTTTGGTCACCTCATCGCCGGTCTAGGCAGTTCGCCTGTCGGCGATGCCGCACGCCGCGGAGGCGATGCCGCCTCCCCAAATCGGCCCCGCGGCATCGACGTGATGCTCGGCCATGGGCCGATCCTGCTGCTGGGCCACCTGCGGCTGTGCGGGTGATGCGTCGAGGTGGCTGTCCCTCAGCATGGGCGGCGGCGCCTTCAGCGCACCCCGTTGACCAGAGCGCTTTTCGCGTCCTTGACGAGATCCAGGCCGAGCGGACTGAAGTTGTAAAGGTCCTCCTTGGTGGCTGCGATGTTCAGCCCGACGATGGCCGAGGTGTCCGGATCCACATCCACGGCCAGCGGCATGGCGGCGAACTGCACATAGTCTCGGCTGGCGTTCCATTGCGCATTGCCACCGATCGCCTGGAGGAGGCGATCGATGTGGGTGCCGACCGGCTGGCCGAGCAGGTCGAAGGGCAGGGGAACTTTCAGATCGGCGAAGGCGATTAGGTTGATGACACGGTCATTACGGAAGCGTAAGGCCAGCTGACTGTAGACGAGCGTGCCAACCGGACGCGGATGCCGAGCCAGTTGCGCTTTGAAATCGCGCGGGTACAGGTACATCACGCTGAGCGTGTCCGGATGCTCGGCATCGTCGCGGGTGATGTCAGGCTGGCCGAGTAAGGCCAGGACCTGTTGCTTGTGCATGCCAAGCGCGACCGGGCCGATGTGCGTGCATGGAGCGGGTAGGGTGGACGCATTACTGGAGGCAGCGAAGGCCTGGTGGAGCCCGCGGGTACAGGCAGCGGCGTCGTTGCCGGTGGCGTTGGCCTGTGCGACGGCCATGCCGAATACAAGGATGCCGAACAGCGAAAAGGAGCGGTGTGGCATGGGGCATCTCCGGTGGTGGATCGCGCGTGGGCGAGGCCGGGAGCGCTCCCGGCCCCGCCCAAGGATGAATTAGTGGTTGTTGGGATCCCAGCCTTCGCGGTGCCCGTAGGCGGTGATGAACGCGTTGCGCTGGTCGCTGTTCAACGATGACCACTGATCGGACGGATTCAGGCCCGAATTGGTGGTGATCGTGGTGATCATCTCCGAGGTCGGATTTTCGCTCGGCGGCGACCAGCTGGTGATGAGGTCACTCAGCGTGGCGGTGCCACCGGCGTTGTTGTTGAGGCGGTCCATGTTGGCCGCCGCGGCGTCCAGACCGGCTTGCGGGCTGGAGAAGATCGCAAAGCCGCGGTCGTCGCCGAGCGTGCCGTGATTGTCCGCGAACGTGCCGGAGCGGATGTCGAGCGGGTTGTTGTCGCGGTTGGGATGGGTGCCGGTGACATCATGCGTGGTGCCATCGGCCGCGGTATAGGTCACCGTGGTGCCGCTGGCCGACGCGGACGTCGCGGGCTTGTCGTTGCTGCCGGCACCGTCGCCATCGCTGCCATCACCGTCGCCACCGTCGCCGTCTCCGTCGCCACCATCACCGTCGCCACCGTCGCCTTCACCGCCTTCGCCTCCCTCGCCACCTTCTCCTCCCTCACCGCCTTCGCCTCCTTCACCGCCTTCACCGCCTTCACCGCCCTCGCCACCGCCCTCCGATTCGACCGGTGCGATTTCGTCGCTGATGGCCATCTGGGCCGTCGCAGTCTTGTGCATCGCCATGTGGTGATGGTGATGGGTCTTGGCTTTGGCGTGGTGGGTTTTCTTGTGCGCCTTGGCGTGGTGAATCGAACTGGACAACGGATGCGCGCCGATGGATGTGCGCGTGCCGCCTGCAACCATATCGATTTCGATGATATCGAGCGTTCTCATGTTGATCCTTGAACAGAGGTGCGGGAAAAGCGCCGTTCCCGCTTCGGCTGATCCGTTGCGCGCGGCGTGGCCGACGATCGGATCGGTTCATGCTGCGTGCGGCACGTCCCAGGGCGCGGGCAGGGCGTAGGCCCGGTCTTGCGCGTGGGGAGGCGTTCGAACGCAAGAAACGTGGAGCATGCGGCTGCGCCAGGCGACAAGGACGACGCCGCCATGTCGCACGCTGCGCCGCGCGTGGGCTGCAACACCAGGGCGAACCGCGGGAGCGGGCACCGTGCGGTTCCCCGCACTGCGTCCTGCAGCAATGGCGTCAGCGCCTATCCGGCGGCTACATCTGCTGGGTGGTCGTCGCCCCCTCGCTGGAGCACACCAAGGCCAGCTCCAGGCGGCGGACCGTCCAATGCGACGGGGTATCCATCGTCCCGGTCGCATGGACGTGATAGGACGGGCAGTCGGCATCCTCCTCCGGGTTGTTCTTGATGTCGCAGTTGCCTTCGATCAGGAAGGCGTTGCTCCCTTCGGCGCCGGTGCGAACAAATTTCAGCGCAGGACAGTCCGCGAACAGCCTCGACAGGACGATGTCGTTCTTCAGCACATAGGCGATCGCCTGTTCTCCGCCTGCGTGAGACGAGGCTTGCTTCGCCTGCGACGATCCTTGCACGGCGACGGCGAGCGCCAGGGTCATGCAGATGCGCGGTAACCAGAAAGACTTCATACGCAGAGCTCCGATGGGCGATTGTCTCCCGGGCTGGCGTGCGCCGGCCCGGGAGAGGGTGGGGTGCGTGTTACTTGAAGACGCTGATGTGGACGTGGGTGGTGTCGCCGGTCTCGCGGCTGGCGGCGGTCCAGTCCGCGGTGGGACTGGAGCGGATGAAATTGCCCGCAGGGCCTTCCACGTAGCTCACGTTGGGATTGGCCATCGCCGCATTCTCCAGCGCCTGGGCGTTCTGGAGGCCTTCGCCGCTCGTCCCGACATGGACGTCGTTGATGATGTTGATGTCGACGGCGTTGCCCGTGTAGTGGGCGGAATTGGGGTTGTGGCTGCCGTTGGTCGTGGCCGAGATATCGATGCTGTCGACGCTCTGGTCGCCGTCGAGCACCGAGCCCAGGGTCGAGGCCATTTTGGAGGTGACCGGGTTGTTGCTGCTCGAGCCGTCCTGGGTGTTCTGGTAAGTGATCGAGACCGTCCTGCCATCGGACGTCGTATGGCTGCTGCCTATGCTGGTATCGGCCGGGCCGTTGCCGTCGGCATCGTCGCCGTCGTCGTAACCGCCGCTGCCATCGCCTTCGCCGCCTTCGCCTCCCTCACCACCTTCACCGCCTTCACCGCCTTCGCCTCCCTCGCCACCTTCACCTCCCTCGCCACCTTCACCGCCTTCCCCTCCCTCTCCGCCTTCGCCGCCCTCACCGCCTTCACCGATCGGTTCGACCTCTTCCATCCGTGCCATCTGCATGGTCGCGGACTTGTGCATCGCGGCGTGGTGGTGATGGATCCTGGCCTTGGCGTGGTGGGTCTTGTTGTGCGCCTTGGCATGGTGGATCGAACTGGACAGCGGGTGTGCGCCGATCGATGTGCGCGTCCCGCCTGCGACCAGGTCGATTTCGATGATATCGAGTGTTCTCATGGTGATCCTCGAACAGGTATGCGGGGAAGAGGCCGTCCTCGCTTCGGCTGATCCGCGTACGCGACGAAGGCGCCGCATGCGTGGACCGATCCCGTTCACGCGTGCCGCACGTCAGGATGCGGCGAGGGCGGGGCACGCGGACTGCGCGTGCACGTCGCTCAGGCGCTCAAAGGCATAGAGATGGTTCATGTAGGTGGACACGTAGATGCGCCGTTCGTCAGGCGAGATCGCGACACCGTTGGTCACTGCGTCTGGCAACTGCAGCACGCCCACGGTTTCGAGCGTGTCGATGTCGATCTCGACGACGCGGCCGCCGTTGCTGCCGACGATCACCCGGTTGCCGATCCGCTTGGGCGAGGCGTACACGCGCGAGCGCAGGTTGATCTTCTTGATCAGTTGCATCGTGTCGATGTTGATCACGTACAGATGGCGGTCGCCCGAGCCACAGAACAGCTTGTTGCCGGCGAACAGCGGCGTGGTGTAGCAGATTTCGTCTGTCTGCCACTCGCCACGCTTTTCGCCGGTGGCGACATCCAGCACGTAGATGGACTTGTCGAACGAGGCGAAGGCGGTCAGCCCGCGACGTTCGTCCACCGCCGGCGCGTACTTCACCGAGCGCCGCGTCTTGAAGCGCCAGGCGATGCGTCCTGTCCTGGCGTCGAGCGCGAGCGTCTCATGGTCCGCGCTGCCCCAGATCACCAGGTCGCCGCCTTCCCAGTAACCGGGCGATCCGTGCTGCAGCTTCTGCACCTGGTGCTCCCAGATCTTTTCGCCGGTGTCCATCGCATAGGCGGCGAGGCTGCCCTGCGCCCATGGGCGGACATATTCGATGCCCACGTACATCAGCTTGTGGCGCGGCACCAGCAGCGGCGAAGCCCCGACCCAGTCGCCGTCCGGATGTGTCCAGATCTCCTCGCCGCTGGCCGCATTGAGGCAGTAGACGGTGCCGTTGTACGCGCCGAAGTACAGGCGTCCGTCATGGTAGGCGGGGCAAGACCAGATGCCCTTCTTGGTGTACGCCGCACCGGTCACCGGGTATTCCCAGACCAACCCGCCGGTCTCGGCGGAGAACGCCTGCATCTTGGCGGCGTCGCAGCCGCGGTAGATCATGTCGCCGACCAGCAGCGGCGCGGACTTGGGGACCACGTGGAAGGCGAAGCCTCCCGGCGTCGCCGTCCGCCACAGTTCGCGATACGCCTGGGTGGGCGGCGGCGCGCTTTGTTCCGGCGGCAGGTCGAAATCCTTGAGCGTGAACAGTGTTTGCACCGAGATCGCGTGCGTCTTGCGCCACTGCATGCCGGCCTTGGACAGGAAATCGACCACCACGAACACCTCGTCGAGCGCGTGTCCGGCCGCCGCAATCACCGCACGCGCCTTCTCAGCGCTGTTGCCGGAATTGAGCGAGTCGTCGACCAGCACGATGGGCAGGTCGAGCACATCGCCCTCGATGGCGTTGCCCATCCCTGTGGTCTTGCGATCCTTGCGAATGATGAAGCCGTTGACCGGGCCGCGTTCTTTGGGGGCGGTCAACAGCAGCGCGGTGAGCAGCGGGATTGCCGCGGTTTCCAGGCCGCCGAGCTGGAAGGGTGGGCGCGCGGCGTTGCGCTCCCAGAACGCTGCGGCGATCTGCTCAAGCGCAGCGCGTCGCATGAACACCCGGCGCAGATCGAACAGCCAGAGGTAGGAGCCACCCTTCTTGGTGATGAGGGGGATGTTCTCGGCGCTGGTGTGCAGGCCGACGGTCTGGATCAGGTCCCGAAGCGATTGCATGGTCATCGTGCAGCCCTGCTGGGAATGGGAGGATGTGGGTGATGGCGGATCAGGGAGACGCCGGAGCCTCGACCGAGCCGAGATAGCGCTCCACGGCCGGTCCCCAGATCGTGGAACCTCCGTGGCCGAAGAACAGGTGGTGACCGTCATCGCCGAAGGCGGCCGGCGTCACCAGGACGGCATGGCCGCCTGCCTCGGTGAAGGCGCGATGCAGCGACGCGGCGAGTTCAGGCCCGAAGAAGCTGTCGTTGGCCGTGTAGATCCACAACATCGGCGTGGTGGCCTGTTGGCCGAACGTGGTGGCTGCCGCGATCAGCCTGTCAGGATGGCAGTTGCTGTTGGGCCGGTCGTGGAAGTGGCCGCCGCGCCCGCCGGCCATGTTGACGAATGCGCCGACGTTGGGATGCGGCAGGGTCTCGTACGCCAACGTGCCCCAGCCGCCCGCCGACTGGCCGACCACGACGGCGCCGGTCGGGCTGTAGTCGGGCAGCGCGGTCAGGACGTCCACGATGCGTTTGAGCTGGCGTGCGGTTTCCAAGCCGGCCTTGACGTAGTCGGCGCGGTCGCAGCCGTCATAGCCCTCGCTCCAGGGACCGCCGGTGGCGCCGTAGCCGAGGCGCAGGACCAATGCCACGGCGTAGTGGCGTCGCAGGAACCAGCGCGCCGATTCGCCATCGCAGGTTTCCAGCGTCATGCCGGGTCGATCGGATGCCTTGGCCGGTGAGCCGTGTGCGATGACCACGACGCGCGGGCGGCGGACACCGACAGGGCGGCACAGCCGTCCCTGCAAGGTCCAGGGATGTCCGTCCGGATCGGCGATGGGGATCTGCAACGGTTCACCAAGATCGGCACGCGTGCCGCCCAAACCGCTCGCCGAGGCGATGCAGGGCGCCATGGCGCATGACAGCAGTGCGGTCGTGGTCAACATGCAGCGCAGGCAGGCAGACGACATGGTGGATGTTCCCGGTGGGTCGGTATCAGCGCCGGACACGCCGCATATGGAAGGTAATGGTCGAGCACAGCGTCGGGCACTCCCGCGCCGGGGCACGCGAGGCACGGGTGACGGCGCCGTCGAACAACACCAGCCGACCAGGGCGCGGGCGGATCGAGATGCACTCGCGCGCAGTGTCGTAGAACACGGTTTCACCCGCCCAGTCGTCTTTCCATTCGGCGCTGGCATAGAGCAAGGCGACACGCTCCTGATCCGACGGCTTGGCGTAGTGATGCGCCACGCCGTCCTGTCCATGCGTGTGGCCGGTCACGTAGGCGCGGACCAGGCCGTAGTCCTGCGCGAGGTTGTCCTTGATCTGCGTCCAGACCTCGTGGAGCGCCTCCATGCCCGGGGTCGCCGCGAGGACGTCGTCGTGGATGGCGCGCTCGTGCGCCTTGCGGCTGCCGCACAGATGGATATGCCAGGACGGCGCGGCGTCGCCGAGCAATCCTGGATAGATGCCGTAGGACCAGCCGCCGCGACCGCGCAGCAGTTCCGGCAGATGCTGGACTTCGACGAAATTGTTGACGACTTGCAGGGACGACGCTTCCGGCGCTGACACGATGGCGACCTCACGTTGGCGATACGGGATGGGACGATGTGGCACGGCGAACTGGCCGCCGTGCCGGCGGCAAGCTAGGAGGTGACGGGCGCGCGTGGCGCATGCGCCGCAGGCTGGCGTGTGCGGACTGCTCCTTCGTGCAATTCGATGACGCGATCGGCGTGCGCGATCGTTTCGGGGCGGTGCGCGATGACGATGCGGGTGATGTTCAGGGCCTTGATCGCCTGGTTGAGCTGGCGTTCCAGCGCCAGATCCAGATGGCTGGTCGCCTCGTCCAGCACCAGGATGTGCGGGCGCCGGTACAGCGCGCGCGCCAGGAACAGGCGTTGTTGCTGGCCGCCGGAGAGCGAGGATCCCATGTCGCCGACCAGGCTGTGGTAGCCCATCGGCATGGCCATGATGTCCTCGTGTATGCCGGCCAGGCAGGCGGCCTCCTCGATGTCCTGCGGCGTGGCGAGTACGTCGAACATGCTGATGTTCTCGGCGATCGAACCGGTGAACAGATGGTCGTCCTGCATCACGCTGCCGGTGATCGCGCGGTAGCGGGACTTGCCGAGCCGGCGCAGATCGAGGCCACCGATCTCGATCGCGCCCTGTTGCGGATCGAGCAGGCCGAGCAGTACTCTCACCAGGGTGCTCTTGCCGCACCCGGATGGGCCGACGATGGCGACCGATTCGCCTGCCTGCACCGCAAAACTGCACTCGCGCAGGATCCAGGGCTCGCCTTCGGCATAGCGGAAGCTGACCTTGTTGAAGGCGATGCTGGGCTGCGGCAGCGGACCCGCGTGCTCGCTGGTGGCGTGGGCCTCGGGTGGCGTCAGTACGATGTCGGCCAGTCTTTCGGCCTGCAGACGCAGCATGCGCAGTTCGATCGCATAGTCGACCAGGCTGGCGACGCGGCTGCTGAACTGGTCTCCGTAGGCCACGAAGGCGGTCAACATGCCGACGGTGAACTGGCCTTTCAATCCCAGCCAAGCACCCAGCCAGAGCACGCCCAGGCGCTGCGCGCCTGCCGCCAGGTTCTGCAATGCGGTGAACAGCATGTCCAGGCGTTGCACGGCGATGGACGTGTTCAGCGTGTCGGTCGCAGCGTTGAGGTAGCGCGCGGTCTGCTCGGCCTCCTGGTTGTTCAGGCGGATCGTCTGCACGCCGCGGACCGCCTCCAGGAATCGGCTGTGCTGCTTGGCGGTGACGGTGATCTGGCTGAGGTTGGCCTCGCGGTAGACGCGGAAGTACAGCAGCCGAAGTGCCGCATACACGGCGACCGCACCGAGGACGATGGCCGACAGCAATGGGCTGTAGACGAACAGCACGACCAGGGTGACGCTGGCGAGCAGCCCGTCGAGCAGGATCTCGACGAAGCGGGTGGTGAGCGTCTGCTGGATCGTGTCGATCGCACCGAAGCGGGACACGATGTCGCCGAGATGGCGCGTGCCGAAGTAGGACTGCGGCAGACGCAACAGATGCTGGAACACATTACCGGTCCAGCCGAGGTTGAAGTGCGTGCTGAGCCACATCACGGTCCAGCTGCGCAAGGCCGAGACGAGTGTTTCGAGCACGATCAGCAGTGCGAAGCTCAGGCCGAGGAACGTGAGCAGGTCGTGGTCGCCATCGGCGATCACCTGATCCACCACAAGTTGCATGAACAAGGGCGCCAGGAGCGCGAAGACTTCCAGGACCAGGGCCAGCCCGAAGATCTGCGCCAGTCCGCGGCCCAGGCCCTGCACCGAGCCGGCGAGCGCGCGCAGCGACACCGGCGGCGTCTCGCGCTGGCGCTGAAAGGTCGGCCCTCTGGAAAACTCGATTGCCACGCCGGTGAAGTGCCTGCCGACGTCGCTCATGCTCAAGTTGCGCACGCCGACCGCGGGGTCGTGTACGACGATCCCGTGCTTGCCGACGCTGCGCAGCACCACGAAGTGATCCATGTCCCAGTGCAGCACGCAGGGCGTCTGTAACTGACCGAGCTCTTCCAGGTCCAGCCGAAGTGGCCGGCATTGCAGCCCAAGCGCATGCGCGATCTCGATCAGGCGTCGCGCGGTCATGCCCTTCAGCGACAGACTGAAGCGGCGTCGCAGCGCGGGCAGATCGGTATGGTGTCCGTGATAGCCGGCGATCATCGCGATGCAGGCCAGGCCGCACTCTGCGGCTTCGGCCTGCAGCACGTTTGGCAGGACGCGCGTACGCCAGAAGCGCAGTTTCGCGGCGCGCGCGTCCTGCGCGCTCGCAGTCTGTGCCGTCGTGCCGTGATGCGTGGGGGCCGCGTTCACGCGCCACTGCTCCAGCGATGGCCCATGCCGTACAGCGGCTCGAAGATCCATTCGACGATCCGGCGCCGGTCCAGCAACATGTCCGCGTCCAGCGCCATGCCCGGGCGCAAGGGTTCCTTGCGTCCATATGCTTCGACGTTCTGATCCGCCAGATCCACGCGGGCCAGGTACAGGGGGTCGGAGGAGGGCGGATTGCCGCCGCCGAGCAGCAAGGTGACTTCGCCCGGCGTCAGTGCGCTGCGCGAGACGCTGCGCACCACGCCGTGGTGCAGGCCGAATTTCTGGTAAGGGAATGCCTGGTAATGCAGGGTGACCTGGATGCCCGGATGGACGAAGCCGACCGCCTGGCTGGGAACCAGGATCTGCGCCTGCAGGGTCGAGCCGTCCGGGACGATGGCGAGCAGCGGTTGGCCAAGTGCGACCGAAGCGCCGGGTTTGACCAGCAAGGTGGAGACGGTGCCGCTGGCCGGCGCACGCAGTTCGCTGGCGCGTGCCGCTTCGTTCTGCGCAAGGGTCTGTTCGACCTGCGCGAGTTGCCGGCGCAGGTCGTTGAGCTTGGCGGACACGGCCAGTGGCAGTTGGGTCAGTTGATCGTTGAGGACGCTCAGTTGCTGCTGCGTACTGGCGCGTTGCTGCTGCAACGACCTCAGCTGCGACTCGTCGGCGAGCAACGCCGATTGCTCCTGCTCGACCTGCAGCGCCGGGATGTAGCCACCGGCGACCAGGCCCGACCACTTGTCCACCAGCTCCTGCACCAACTGCATCTGTTTTTTCTCGATGGCGATCTGCGCATCGATTTGAACCAGTTGCTCCTTCAGCGCGGATTGCTGCGTGCGGTTGTCCTCTGCCTGCTTGTCCTGCAACTGCAGGGTATCGCCGATGTCCTGGCGCAGGCTGCCGGCCTGGCGTTGCAACTGCGCGCTGACGCTGGCCGCCGTGTTGCCGAGTGCCTTGCTGGTGTGCTCGCCCGACAGCGAGACCAGGACCTGTCCGCTCGCGACCCGATCGCCTTCGGCGACGCCGACGTGATCGATCACGCCGAGCGTATTGGCGGTCAGGCTGATCAAGCCCGCGCGCGGAACCAGGAGTCCGGTGACATGGACGCGCTGGGTGTAATGGCCAAAGAACAGCCACAGCACAATGGCGGCGGCCATGCCGAGGGCGACGAAGGTCCAGGCCCGGGTCGAAAGCGGCGTTGCCAGTCGTACCGTCCCCAGCCATGCCTGGCTCCGGGCGTCCACTGCCGCGTCACGAAAAAGCGAATGTTCCATTCGGCTGATTCCATCCGTGTTTCATATGGGAGCCGCGCGTTTCGAGGCGCGTCCATTTTCTAGAAGCGGGCTGAAACTTAATTCGGAGGAGATAATTTCGGGGCCTTCTTTCGCCTTCCTTTCTGTGTTTGCTGGCTTTCCATCTTGTCTACAAAATGCGTTTTACCGGTACTGGTTGGTGAAAAAATACGCCATGAAATTCAGTCGCTTGTCATCGGAATTTCAGTGCTGCGCGTGGCTTTGGAAAGGCTTTAAATGCGCCTGTCATGACGGTGTCGCATAATGGCGACTGTGGTACATCGCCATGTCGACGCCGACAATCAATGTCACTGCTTGAAAATTATTTCCATTATGTATCCTCGCTCAGTTCGATAACGGAGCGTCGCGCTTGAACGGTCATTCCGACGTGGCCGGATCGGGTGCGCGCAAACCCCGTCGTCGCTGGCGCTGGCCGATCCTGATCGCCCTGTCATTGCTCGCGGTCATTGCGCTGGGTCCACGGGTCAGCGTGGCCCTGCCGCAGGTGGCGGCGCCGGCGGTGCCGCAGGATCCGCTGGCGCTGCAGGCCTGGATCGATGCGCGCGAACGTGCCACGCCGGGGCTGCGCCCGGACAACCAGGCGCGGATCGTCTGGGCCGATCCGGCGCATCCCGGGCGACGCGCGTGCGCCATGGTCTATCTGCATGGCTTCACCGCCAGCCAGGGCGAGGGCGCGCCCACCCACGTGCGGCTGGCGCGCAGCTTCGGCTGCAATCTGTATCTGCCGCGCCTGCCCGGGCACGGCCTGGTCGCGGCCGATGCGCTGCGCGGCGTCGATGCCGGGCGCCTGCTCGCGGGTGCGGCCGAGGCGCTGGCGGTGACCCGGGTGCTGGGCGACCGGGTGGTGGTGATCGGCAATTCGATGGGCGGTGCGCTGGCGACGCAGGCGGTGGCGGCGAATCCGCGCCAGGTGCAGGCGCTGGTGCTGTGGTCGCCGCTGGTGCGCGAATACGGCGATCAGCTGCAGCCGATGTTGTGGCCGTGGGGCGCGCAGTTGCTGGCGTGGACGCACAACGGTGGCGATCCGATCCTCCGCTATCCGGTCGACAGTGCCTACTGGGCCGACGCCACGCACCTGGACGGCTACCGCGCGCTGGCGGCGCTGACCCGCGGCGGCATGCGGCCGGCGACCTATGCGCGCATCCATGTGCCGGTGTTCCTCGGCTACTACTACCGCGACCCGCAGCACCAGGACCGCACGGTGTCGGTGGCGGCGCTGCAGGCGATGTTCAAGCAGTTGGGAACGCCACCGGCCTTGCGTCAGGCAGTGGACTTTCCTGGGGCGGACAATCACGTGCTGGCCTCGCCGATCCGCTCGCACGCCGTGCCGGCGGTGTTCGCCGCCACCTGCCGGTTCCTGGCGGGGCAGGGCGGCCTGGTGCAGCCGGCCGGCGTGCCGGATTGCGCGCATGCCTGGGCCGACGACGAGGCGCAGGTGCGCGCGGTGGCGGCCGCGCGCTGAGCGCGGTCGTTGTGGCGAATGGAAGGATGACTGGCGCGGTGCGCACGCGCCGGCGCCAGGGTGCGTGATGCACGACCGGGCCGGGCTGTCTCGCGTCCGACCCGCACTCGCCATCAGTCACCCCTACTGCAGGTCGCGCAGATCCAGATTGCGCAGCTTGGGCGCTTTCCAGCTGGTGACGCCGACCACGCCCAAGGTCACGCAGCCGCCAAGTACCACGGCGGGCACCAACCCGATCAGCCGCGCCATGACACCGTCGTAGAACGCACCCAGTTCGTTCGACGAACCGATGAAGATGCCGTTGATCGAGGACACGCGTCCGCGCATCGCGTCTGGTGTCGCCAGTTGCAGGATGGTCGAACGCACGATCACCGAGACGCCGTCGCACATGCCATAGGCGAGCAGGATCGCCGCCGACAGCCAGAAGTGCCGCGACAACCCGAAGGCGATGGTGCACAGGCCGAAACCGGCCACTGCCAGCAGCAGCACGCGTCCGGCATTGCGCTGCAGCGGGTGCCGTGCCAGCCACACGCCGACCAGGATCGAACCCAGCGCCGGCGCCCCGCGCAGGATGCCCAGGCCCTCGGGACCGTAGTGCAGGATGTCGTGGATGAAGGCCGGCAGCATCGACACCGCGCCGCCCAGCAGCACCGAGAACATGTCCAGGGCCATCGCGCCGAGCATGATCTGGTTGGAGAACACGAACTGCGCGCCTTCGGCGATGCTGCGGAAGATCGGTGCGCGCGGGCCTTCGTGGACCGGCTCGGACACGCGCAGCAGCCACAGCGCCAACAGCGCCGCGCTCGAGGCGCCGATGGCGGTGCCGTAGGCCAGGCTCTTGCCGCCCCAGCCGACCAGCAGACCGCCCAGCGCCGGGCCGATCACCATGCCGGCCTGGAACGCGACGCTGCCGACGCTGGCGCCGCGCGCATAGGCCTCGCGCGGCAGGACGCGGGCGAACAGCGCGTTGTACACCGGCGACAGAAACGCACGCGCGGCGCCGGTCAGGGCGATCGCCGCGTAGATCGGCCACACGCCCTGCGCCGCCAGCCAGCCGCGGCTCACCGCCAGCAGGACCGCGGCGGTGGCGACCAGGCCGACGCTGGCGAGCATGCCCAGGTAGCGGCGCGGCAGGTGGTCGACCAGGTAGCCGGCGAACGGGGCGATGCAGAAGAACGGCAGGATCTCGGCCAGCCCGATCAGGCCCAGCGAGAACGGATCGCGGGTGATCTCGTAGATATGCCAGCCGACCGTGACCGCGACGACCTGGTAGGACAGCATCGCCAGGATGCGGTAGGCCAGCACCAGGGCGAAGCCGGGGTGCGCCAGCAGCGTGCGCAAGGTCTGCGGTGGGGTGGGCAGCGGCGCGCTCATGCCTGCTGGGCGCGCGCGGTGTCCTGGATGAAGGCCAGCAGCGCGGCCAGGCCGTTGCTGCGGGTCGGTGACAGATGCTTGCCCAGGCCGATGGCGGCGACGAAGTCCGGCGCGGTGGCGAGGATGTCCGCGGCGCTGCGCCCGGAATAGACCCGCAGCGCCAGATAGATCAGCCCGGAGACGATCGCCGAGTCGCTGATCGCATGGAACACCAGGCGTTCGGCATTGCCCTCGGGCACGATCCACACCATCGACTGGCAGCCGTGCAGACGGTGCTCCTCGGTCTTCCAGTGCTCGGGGAAGGCGGGCAGCTTGCGGCCCAGGTCGATCAGGTACTGATAGCGCTCGGACCAGTCGCCGAAGAAGCCGAACTCCTCGGCGATGGCGGCCTGGGCGTCGGCGGGCGTGGGTTCGAGCGGAAAGTCGGTGTCGGTCATAGCAGTCCAAGATCAAGCGATGTAAAGCCCCTCTCCCTCCGGGAGAGGGGTTGGGGTGAGGGTGCGGGCGAAGCTTCGCGAACTGTCGAGGCCATTCGCTCGGCCTCATCTCTCTAGGCTTCGCCCGTACCCTCATCCGCCCCTTCGGGGCACCTTCCCCCCAAAAGGGGGCCGTGGTCCCGAAGGGAGAAGGGAAAAGCCGTGCGTCCTCTTTCTACGAGGGCTCGATCACCCACGCTTCCAGCGTACGCCCTGCGGCGTGTCCTCCAGGACAATGCCGGCGTCGGCCAGTTCCTGGCGGATGGCGTCGGCGCGGGCGAAGTCGCGGGCCTGCTTGGCGTCGCTGCGGGCGTCGATCAGCGCCTGGATGCGGGCGTCGTCGTCGCTGCCGGCACCCTGGAACCAGACTTGGGGATCCTGCTGCAGCAGGCCCAGGGCCAGGCCGGCGCCGAGCAGGCGGCCCTTGGCCTCGCGCAGCGTGTCCGCACATTGCGTGGCGTCGGCGGGGTCGGGGCCGCCGGCCGGCGCCGCCTCGCGCAGTGCCTGTCGCGCCTGGGTCGCCAGGCTCGACAGCACCGACAGCGCCAGCGGCGTATTGAGGTCGTCGTCGAGGGCCTCTTCGATCTCGGCCGGAATGACGGCTTCGGCGTCGATGGCCTGCAGATCGCGCAGCGTTCCATACAGGCCGTCGAGCCGGGCCACCTGGGCCTGGATCAGGGCGTCGGACCAGTCCAGCGGCTGCCGATAGTGGGCACTGAGCAGTGCGCAGCGCAGCGCCTCGGGCGGGTGGCGCTCGATCAGGTCGTGCACGGTCTCGATGTTGCCAAGCGACTTGCTCATCTTGGCGCCGCTGAAGGTCAGCATGCCGTTGTGCAGCCACACGCGGGCGAAGGTGGCGCCGCCGTGGGCGCATTCGCTCTGCGCGATCTCGTTCTCGTGGTGCGGGAACTGCAGGTCGACGCCGCCGGCATGGATGTCGATGGTCTCGCCCAGGTGCGCGGCAGCCATCGCCGAGCACTCGATGTGCCAGCCGGGGCGGCCGCGGCCCCATGGCGAGTCCCAGCCCGGCAGGTCGTCGCTGGACGGCTTCCACAGCACGAAGTCGCCCGGATCGCGCTTGTACGGGGCGACCTCGACGCGGGCGCCGGCCAGCATCTCCTCCGGGTCGCGCCGCGACAGCTTGCCGTAATCGGCGAAGCTGGCCACCGCGAACAGCACGTGGCCCTCGGCGGCATAGGCGTGGCCGCCGGCGATCAGCCGCTCGATCATCGCCACGATGTGCGGGATGTGCGCGGTGGCCGCCGGCTCGATGTCCGGCGGGGTCACGCCCAGCGCGGCCATGTCCTGGCGGTAGATGGCCGCGAAGCGGTCGGTGATGGCCGAGATCGGCACGCCCTGCGCCTGCGCGGCGGCGTTGATCTTGTCGTCCACGTCGGTGATGTTGCGGGCGTAGCGCAGTTTGCCGTAGCGGCGCCGCAGCAGTGCCGCCAGCACGTCGAACACCACCGGGCCGCGGGCGTTGCCGATGTGCGCGTAGTTGTAGACGGTGGGGCCGCAGACGTAGAGCGTCGGGCCGGCCACCGGATCGAGCGGTTCGAAGGCATCGACCCGGCGGGTCAGGTTGTTGTGCAGGCGCAGGCTCATCGGCATCGGCGGTGGGGAAACCGTCCGATTCTACCGGCAGCCGTCGCCAGGCGGGCGCGCGTCGCGCCTGTCGGCTCGCGTTCAGCCCGACGCAAGCCGCCATGCCTACACTCATTGGTCTGCCCTTGCGAAGCTGCTGCCGATGCGCCCGAACCCGTTGTTGCCGCTGGTCGGCCTCCTTGCCTGCGCCGCCGCGCCGGCCTGGGCGCAGGACTCCGAGGCGCGCAATCGGGTGGTGGTGATCGAGAACGTCAAGCTGGACTACGCCCAGGTGCTGAACGTGGAGCCGGTCTACCAGACCCTACGCGCCACCCGCACCGAGCAGCAGTGCGACCCGGCCCCCGCGCCGGCCCCGGCGGCGCCGGCACCCAAGCCGGCCGAGGACGACAGCCGCTTGAACCGGCTGATGGATTCGGTGAAGGACATCTTCAGCCGCCGCCACGAGGAGCCGGCCCCGGCCGCTGCGCCGGCCACGGCGCCGCAGGGCGGACGCAACTGCCGGATGGTCGAGGTCGGCCGCGAGTTCCGCCGGCCCATCGCCTACGACGTGGACTATGTCTACAAGGGCACCAAGTACCGCTCGCGGCTGCCCGAGGATCCGGGCAACCGCCTGCGTATCCGCGTCTCGGTGGCGCCGTACGTGCCCGACGCGGTGGTGGTGCCCCCGCGCTGAGCGCCGCGCGCGCTTGCGCCTGTGGCGTGCGCGTGCGAGGATGCGCGCCGATGAAAGCGAACCTGCCCCAGCACGATCTCAGCGCCGCACGCATGGCCTCGGGCATGACGTCGCGCGCGCGTCGACCGGAATCCCACATTCTCGCTGGGTAACCGGAGCGTCGTGCCGTTCGTTCTGAAAACCCAGCCCGAGGCTGGGTTTTTTCGTTTTCATCGGCCGGAAAAGTTTCACCCGTAAAGAACCTCCCTGTAGAACGCCTCGCGCGTCCCCGCGTCCCCACCGCTGCAAAGGATCGATCGATGTCTCTGAAGCACTTCTTGAACACCCAGGACTGGAGCCGCGCCGAGCTCGACGCGCTGCTGACCCAGGCGGCGCTGTTCAAGCGCAACCGCCTCGGCAGCGAGCTGAAGGGCAAGTCGATCGCGCTGGTGTTCTTCAACCCGTCCATGCGCACCCGCACCAGCTTCGAGCTGGGCGCGTTCCAGTTGGGCGGCCACGCGGTGGTGCTGCAGCCGGGCAAGGACGCGTGGCCGATCGAGTTCGACCTGGGCACGGTGATGGACGGCGACACCGAAGAGCACATCGCCGAGGTGGCGCGGGTGCTGGGTCGCTATGTGGACCTGATCGGCGTGCGCGCGTTCCCGAAGTTCGTCGACTGGGCCAAGGACCGCGAGGACCTGGTGCTGAAGAGCTTCGCCAAATATTCGCCGGTGCCGGTGATCAACATGGAGACCATCACCCATCCCTGCCAGGAGCTGGCGCATGCGCTGGCGCTGCAGGAGCACTTCGGCACCCGCGACCTGCGCGGCAAGAAGTACGTGCTGACCTGGACCTACCATCCCAAGCCGCTGAACACCGCGGTGGCCAATTCCGCACTGACCATCGCCACCCGCCTGGGCATGGACGTGACCCTGCTGTGCCCGACCCCGGACTACGTGCTCGACGAGCGCTACATGGGCTGGGCCGCGCAGAACGTGGCCGAGAGCGGCGGTTCGCTGAGCGTCAGCCACGACATCGACAGCGCCTACGCCGGCGCCGACGTGGTCTACGCCAAGAGCTGGGGCGCGCTGCCGTTCTTCGGCAACTGGGGCCCGGAGAAGCCGATCCGCGACCAGTACCAGCACTTCATCGTCGACGAACGCAAGATGGCGCTGACCAACAACGGCGTGTTCTCGCACTGCCTGCCGCTGCGCCGCAACGTCAAGGCTACCGACGCGGTGATGGACTCGCCCAACTGCATCGCCATCGACGAAGCCGAGAACCGTCTGCATGTGCAGAAGGCGATCATGGCGGCGCTTGCTTCGCAAGCGGGAATCGGGAATCGGGAATAGAGAATCGGTACAGCAACAGCGTTAGCCCCCACTTTTACGCGTGATAAGGAAACAACCATGAGCACCGCTTCCACCAATCCCGACTCCCCAATCCCCACTCCCGGCACCAAGGACATCGTCCTCGCCTTTTCCGGTGGTCTGGACACCAGCTTCTGCATTCCCTACCTGCAGGCCAAGGGCTATGCGGTGCACACCGTGTTCGCCGACACCGGCGGCGTGGATGCCGAGGAGCGCGATTTCATCGAGAAGCGCGCCGCGGAACTGGGCGCGGCCAGCCACGTCACCGTGGACGGTGGCCCGGCGATCTGGGCCGGCTTTGTCAAGCCGTTCGTGTGGGCGGGCGAGGGCTACCAGGGCCAGTATCCGCTGCTGGTGTCGGACCGCTATCTGATCGTCGATGCCGCGCTCAAGCGCGCCGAGGAACTGGGCACCAAGACCATCGCCCACGGTTGCACCGGCATGGGCAACGACCAGGTGCGCTTCGACCTGGCGGTCAAGGCGCTGGGCGACTACGAGATCGTCGCGCCGATCCGCGAGATCCAGAAGGAACACACGCAGACCCGCGCCTACGAGCAGAAGTACCTGGAGGAGCGCGGCTTCGGCGTGCGCGCCAAGCAGCAGGCATACACCATCAACGAGAACCTGCTCGGCCTGACCATGTCCGGCGGCGAGATCGACCGCTGGGAAGCGCCGGGCGAGGGCGCCCGCGGCTGGTGCGCGCCGCGCAGCGCGTGGCCGACCGAGCCGCTGACGGTGAAGCTGAAGTTCGTGCAGGGCGAGGCGGTCGAGCTCGACGGCAAGGCGCTGCCGGGCGAACAGATCCTGGCCAGGCTCAACAAGCTGTTCGCGCCCTACGGCGTGGGCCGCGGCGTGTACACCGGCGACACCGTGATCGGCCTGAAGGGCCGCATCGTGTTCGAGGCGCCGGGCCTGGTGGCGCTGCTGGCCGCGCACCGCGCGCTGGAGGACGCGGTGCTGACCAAGCAGCAGAACCGCTTCAAGCCGGACGTGGCGCGCAAGTGGGTGGAGCTGGTCTACGAAGGCTTCTACCACGATCCGCTGAAGACCGACCTGGAGGCCTTCCTGAAGTCGTCGCAGGCGATGGTCAACGGCGAGGTGACGCTGGAGACCCGCGGCGGCCGCGTCGACGCGGTGGCGGTGAAGTCGCCGCACCTGCTCAACGCCAAGGGCGCGACCTACGCGCAGTCGGCGGACTGGGGCGTGGCCGAGGCCGAGGGCTTCATCAAGCTGTTCGGCATGAGCTCGACGCTGTACGCGCAAGTGAATCGCTGACGCTTAAAGCCCCTCTCCCCCGGGAGAGGGGTTGGGGTGAGGGTCCGGGCGAAGCCTCGCACTAGTTGGTTGCGCGAGCTTCGCCAGGATCTTCACCTGCTAGCGCGATTGGCTTCACCAGGCTTCGCTCGTACCCTCATCCGCCCCTGCGGGGCACCTTCTCCCGAGGGGAGAAGGACCTGTCTGATGGACCTCATGCACGCACTGCGCATCAGCACCGACAAGCAGGAACTGGATCTGCCGTTGATCCATCGCTTCCTCAGCGAGCAGGCCTATTGGAGCCTGGGCATCCCGCTGGACACGGTGCAGAGGGCGATCGCCGGTTCGCTGTGCTTCGGCGGCCATCTCGATGGCGTCGGGCAGGTGGCGTTCGCCCGGGTGATCACCGACGGCGCGACCTTCGCCTATCTCGCCGACGTGTTCGTGCTCGACGCCTATCGCGGCCGCGGCTACGGCAAGCAACTGGTGGCGGCGGTGATGGCACACCCCCAACTGCAAGGCCTGCGTCGCTTCATGCTCGCCACCTCCGACGCACATGCGCTGTATGCGCAGTACGGCTTCGCCGCGCCGGCGCGGCCGCAGTCGTTGATGGAAATCGCCTATCCCGATCTCTACCGCACCAGCACCACGGCAGCCTGACACACCATGACCGATCTGCTCACCTCCACGCTCGATCACCTGCAGACGCTGGTGTCCTTCGACACCCGCAATCCGCCGCGGGCGATCGGCACCGATGGCATCTTCGACTACCTCCGCACGCAGCTGCCCGGCTTCGCGGTGGAGGTGATCGACCACGGCGCCGGCGCGGTCAGCCTGTACGCGGTGCGCGGCACGCCGAAGTACCTGTTCAACGTGCACCTGGACACGGTGCCGGATTCGCCGCACTGGAGCGCCGATCCGCACGTCATGCGGCGCCTGGACGATCGCGTGGTCGGCCTGGGCGTGTGCGACATCAAGGGCGCGGCGGCGGCGCTGCTGGCCGCGGCCAATGCCGGCGACGGCGATGCCGCGTTCCTGTTCTCCAGCGACGAGGAAGCCAACGACCCGCGCTGCATCGCTGCGTTCCTGGCCCGCGGCATCGCCTACGAGGCAGTGCTGGTGGCCGAGCCGACCATGAGCGAGGCGGTGCTGGCGCACCGCGGCATCAGTTCGGTGCTGATGCGCTTCGCCGGCCGCGCCGGGCATGCCTCCGGCAAGCAGGATGCCGCGGCCAGCGCCCTGCATCAGACAATGCGCTGGGGCGGACGTGCGCTGGACCATGTGGAGTCGCTGGCGCACGCGCGCTTCGGCGGGCTGACCGGGCTGCGCTTCAACATCGGCCGGGTCGAGGGCGGGATCAAGGCCAACATGATCGCGCCGGCGGCGGAGCTGCGCTTCGGTTTCCGGCCGCTGCCGTCGATGGATGTGGATGCGTTGCTGGCGACCTTCGCCGGCTTCGCCGAGCCGGCCGCGGCGCATTTCGAGGAGACCTTCCGCGGGCCGAGCCTGCCGTCGGGAGACATTGCGCGCGCCGAGGACAAGCGCCTGGCCGCGCGCGACGTCGCCGATGCGCTGGAGCTGCCGATCGGCAACGCGGTGGACTTCTGGACCGAGGCCTCGCTGTTCTCCGCCGGCGGCTACACCGCGCTGGTCTACGGCCCGGGCGACATCGCCCAGGCGCATACCGCCGACGAGTTCGTGACGCTGGAGCAACTGCAGCGCTACGCCGCCTCGGTGCACCGCATCATCAACGGCGCGCGCTGAGCCGCGCGCCTTTCCACGTCGCCCGGACCGATCCTGCGATCGGCTCCACCCTGGATTCCTTCGGACATCGCCCCACGCCATGCACGCCAACCGCCAAACCCGCCAGACCATCGTGCGCCTGCTCTCGAGCATGGCCAGCGCGAAGGAGATCAGCCAGTACCTCAAGCGCTTCTCGCAACTGGACGCCAAGCGCTTCGCCGTGGTCAAGGTCGGCGGCGCGGTGCTGCGCGACGACCTTGAGGCGCTGACCTCCTCGCTGTCGTTCCTGCAGGAAGTGGGCCTGACTCCGATCGTGCTGCACGGCGCCGGCCCGCAGCTGGACGCGGAGCTGTCTGCCGCCGGCATCGACAAGCAGACCGTCAACGGCCTGCGGGTGACCTCGCCGGAAGCGCTGGCGATCGTGCGCCGGGTGTTCCAGGCTTCCAATCTGAAGCTGGTCGAGGCGCTGCAGCAGAACGGCGCGCGCGCCACCTCGATCACCGGCGGCGTGTTCGAGGCGCAGTACCTGGACCGCGACACCTACGGGCTGGTCGGCGAGGTCACCGCGGTGAACCTGGCACCGATCGAGGCCAGCTTGCAGGCCGGCTCGATCCCGGTCATCACCAGCCTGGGCGAGACCCCCAGCGGGCAGATCCTCAACATCAACGCCGATTTCGCCGCCAACGAACTGGTGCAGGAACTGCAGCCGTACAAGATCATCTTCCTCACCGGCACCGGCGGCCTGCTCGACGAGAAGGGCACGGTGATCGATTCGATCAACCTGTCCACCGAGTACGACCACTTGATCGCGCAGCCGTGGATTCATGGCGGCATGAAGGTCAAGATCGAGCAGATCAAGGACCTGCTGGACCGGCTGCCGCTGGAGTCGTCGGTGTCGATCACGCGCCCGGCCGACCTGGCCAAGGAGCTGTTCACCCACAAGGGCTCGGGCACCCTGGTGCGGCGCGGCGAGAAGGTGCTGCGCGCCACGGCGTGGAGCGAGCTGGACCTGCCGCGGCTGAAGACCCTGATCGAATCCAGTTTCGGCCGCACCCTGGTGCCGGACTATTTCGACACCACCAAGCTGCTGCGCGCCTACGTCAGCGAGAACTACCGCACCGCGGTGATCCTGACCGACGAGGGCGGCTACACCTATCTGGACAAGTTCGCCGTGCTCGACGACGCGCAGGGCGAGGGCCTGGGCCGCGCGGTGTGGAACGTGATGCGCGAGGAGACGCCGCAGCTGTTCTGGCGCTCGCGCCACAACAACCAGGTCAACATCTTCTACTACGCCGAGTCCGACGGCTGCTTCAAGCAGGAGAAGTGGAAGGTGTTCTGGTACGGCCTGGAGACCTTCGAGCAGATCCAGCACTGCGTGGCGCACTGCGCCACGCGCACGCCGACCCTGCAGGGTTGAGCGGAATCGTCCAGAGAACCCAGGCCATGTCCAGCATCGATCCCGAGCTTCCCGAATCCTGGCGCCAGGTGCCGACGCTGCGCGGCCGCCACGTCAGCCTGGAGCCGCTGCAGGCGGCGCATGCCGAGGGGCTGCGCGCCGCGCTGCGCGGCAGCGGCCTGGACGCGCTGTGGTTCACCAACGTGCCGGCGCCGGAGCGGGTGGACGCCTACGTCGCTGCCGCGCTGGAGGTGCAGGCGCTGGGCCGGGTGCTGCCGTTCGTGGTGCGCGATGCGCAGGGCGAGATCGTCGGCAGCACGCGTTTCTACGGCCTGGATCCACAGGTGCCGACGCTGTCGATCGGCTACACCTGGTACGCGCCGCGGGTGCAGCGCAGCGGCCTGAACACCGAGGCCAAGCTGCTGCTGCTTGGCCATGCCTTCGACACGCTCGGCTGCCTCAGCGTGGTGTTCGAGACCAGCTGGTTCAACCATGCCTCGCGCACCGCGATCGCGCGGCTGGGGGCCAAGCAGGACGGCGTGCTGCGCAACCACAAGCGCCACGCCGACGGCACCCCGCGCGACACCGTCATCTTCTCCATCATCGATACGGAATGGGCCGGGGTGAAACGCCACCTGCAGTTCCGCCTGGATTCGCACGCATGAGCACTTCCATTCATTCCATCGGCATCGTCGGCGCCCGTGGCCACACCGGCGCCGAACTGATCCGCCTGATCGCCGCGCATCCACAGTTGCGGCTGGCCTTCCTGTCTTCGCGCGAGCTGGACGGGCAGCGCGTCGATGCGCACCACGACGCTTACGAAGGCGAGTTGCGCTACGAGAATCTCGACCCGGACGCGGTGGCGGCCAAGCGCGCCGACGTGGTGGTGCTGGCGCTGCCCAACGGCAAGGCCGCGCCCTACGTGGCGGCGCTGGATGCGGCGGTCGCCGCCGGTGCGCCCGACCCGATCGTGGTCGATCTGTCCGCGGACTACCGCTTCGATCCGGCCTGGTACTACGGCCTGCCGGAACTGACCCGCGCCGGCTATGCCGGACAGCGCCGCATCAGCAATCCGGGCTGCTACGCCACCGCGATGCAGCTGGCGATCGCGCCGCTGCGCGAGCAACTCGCCGGGCCGCCGCAGTGCTTCGGCGTGTCCGGCTATTCCGGTGCCGGCACCACGCCGTCGGACAAGAACAACCCGGCGCTGCTGCACGACAACCTGATGCCGTACGCGTTGACCGATCATATGCACGAGCGCGAGGTGTCCGCGCAGCTCGGCGTGCCGGTGGAATTCATGCCGCACGTGGCGCCGCATTTCCGCGGCATCACCATGACCGTGAACCTGTGGCTGCAGCAGCCGCTCAAGCTGGAGGCGGTGCAGCAGCTGTATCGCACGCGCTACGCCGGTGAGCCGCTGATCGAGGTGATCGACGAGGCACCCTGGGTCAGCCGCATCGCCGGCCGTCACGGCGTGCAGCTCGGCGGCTTCACCCTGGCCCCGGGCAACAAGCGGCTGGTGCTGGTGGCCACGCTCGACAACCTGCTCAAGGGCGCCGCGACGCAGGCGATGCAGAACCTCAACCTGGCGCTGGGCGTGGACGAACTGACCTCGATTCCCCGGATGGACACGCCGGCGTAGGGCGCCACCTCAGCACGGCATCCATCACCGCCGCAGCGCGCCGCTTCCCGAATCCCCAATCCCCATTCCCCAATCCCGGCTCTCCAATGACCAATCTCCTCTGGCAAAAACCCGGTGTCGCCGTCGACACGCAGATCCAGGCCTTCCTGGCCGGCGACGACGTGCTCCTGGACCGCGAGTTCTTCCTGCACGACATCGCCGCCAGCGGCGCGCACGCCGAAGGCCTGCAGCGCATCGGCATCCTGTCCGCCGACGAACTGGCCGGGCTGCAGCGCGAGCTGGCGGTGCTGGCCGAGGATTTCCGCAGCGGCGCGTTCGTGCTGGATGCGCGCTTCGAGGACGGCCACTCGGCGATCGAGGCGCGGCTGACCGAACGCCTGGGCGATGCCGGGCGCAAGATCCACACCGGACGCAGCCGCAACGACCAGATCCTGGTGGCCACCCGGCTGTGGCTGAAGGACAAGCTGGCGCGGCTGGCGCAACTGAGCGCGGAGATCGCCAAGGTGGCGCTGGACCGCGCGCGGGCCGAGCGCGACCTGCCGGTGCCCGGCTACACCCACATCCAGCGCGCCGTGGTGTCCTCGGCGGGCATGTGGTGGGCGGGCTGGGCCGAGGCCTTCATCGACGACGCGCTGCGCGCCCGCGACACCCTGCGCCTGGTCGACTGCAATCCGCTGGGCACCGCCGCCGGCTACGGCGTCAACCTGCCGCTGGACCGTGCGCACACCACCGCCGCGCTGGGCTTCGCGCGCCTGCAGGTCAGCCCGATCTACGCGCAGCTCTCGCGCGGCAAGTTCGAGATGGCCGCGCTGGAAGCGCTGGGCAGCGCCACCCTGGACCTGCGCCGACTGGCCTGGGACCTGTCGCTGTTCACCAGCGGCGAGTTCGGCTTCGTCGCGTTGCCGGCGCAGTACACCACCGGCAGCTCGATCATGCCCAACAAGCGCAACCCCGACGTGATCGAGCTGATGCGCGCCACCCACGCCAGCGTGGCCGCCGCGCGTACCGAGATCGAACAGTTGTTGTCGCTGCCGTCCGGTTATCACCGCGACCTGCAGAGCAGCAAGGGCGCGATCTTCCACGGCTTCGGCCGCGGCCTGGCCGCGCTGGAGCTGCTGCCGGCGCTGCTGGCCAACCTGGAGTGGCGCGAGGACAGGCTGCGCGCGGCGATCGATTCGGGCATGTACGCCACCGACGTGGCGGTGGAAGCCGCAGTGGCCGGTGTGCCGTTCCGCGAGGCCTATCAGGCCGCCGCCGCATCCGCCGACAGCGCAGGGCAGGGGCGCACGCCGGAAGGCAGCCTGGCCGCGCGGGTCTCGCCGGGCGCCGCTGCCGATCTGCGCCTGGACGAGCTGCAGGCGCGTTGGCGCGCGCTGGACGCTTGATTGCCTGTGGGAGGGCTTCAACCGCGACGCCTCGGCGCTATAACGCGTCGGGGCTGAAGCCTCTCCCACAAAAAGCGTTCGCTGCGACGCCGAACATGCAAACCGATTGCAGAAGGAACACCGTACGATGAAGCACTACCTGGTCCTGGCGATGCGCAAACCGAGCTTCGACGAGCGCGTGGTCGCGCCGCATCAGGACTTCCTCGACGACCTGCGCGCACGCGGCCTGCTGGCGCTGACCGGCGGTTTCAGCGATCGCAGCGGCGGCGCCTACCTGCTGCAGGGCGTGGACGACCTGGCGCAGGCGCAGGCGATCGTCGCCGCCGATCCGCTGGCGATCCACGGCAGCTCCGACCTCACCGTCTACGAATGGAACACGCGCTGATCCCATGACCTCGCAGACGCCATCGCCCTTCGTCGAACAACGCCTGCCGCCGTGGCGGCGCGCGGTGCTCAAGGTCGGCAGCAGCCTGTTGGCCGCCGACGGCGGCGGGCTGACCCCGCGCTTCGCGCTGGGCCTGGCGCAGTTCGTCTCGGCCAACCTGGCGGCCGGGCGCGAACTGGTGATCGTGTCCTCCGGCGCGGTCGCCGCCGGGCGCGCCATCGTGCCCAAGGCCGCCGAGGCCGGTGCGGCGCTGGCGGCACGGCAGGCGCTGGCCGCGCTCGGCCAGGCGCAGTTGATCGCGCTGTGGCAGCGCTTCTTCGAGCGGCCGGTGGCGCAGGTGCTGCTGACCCACGACGACCTGCGCAACCGTCGCCGCTACCTCAATGCGCGCGCCACGCTGGGCGAACTGTTGCGGCTGGGCGCGCTGCCGGTGGTGAACGAGAACGACACCGTCTCGGTGGACGAACTCAAGCTCGGCGACAACGACAATCTGGCCGCGATCGTCGCCGCCCTGGTCGATGCCGATGCGCTGTTCATCGCCACCGATATCGACGGCCTGTACACCGCCGACCCGCGCCGCGACCCGCAGGCACAACCGCTGCACGAGGTGCAGGAACTGAGCGCGGCGGTGCTGGCCATGGCCGGCGGCAGCGGCAGCGGCGTGGGCACCGGCGGCATGCGCACCAAGCTGGAGGCCGCGGCCAAGGCCGGCGCCGCCGGCATCGAGACCTATCTGTTCAACGGCCGCAGCGCCGAGGTGCTGCGCGGCCTGGCCCAGGACAGCCTGCGCGGCACCCGCATCCATGCCGCGCGCACCCGCATCGCTGCGCGGAAGTACTGGCTGCGTCACGTGCCGGTGGAACCGGGAGCGATCCTGATCGATGCTGGCGCTGCCGCCGCGCTGCTCGACAAGGGCGCCTCGCTGCTGCCGGGCGGCGTGGCCGGTGCTGTGGGCGAGTTCCGCCGCGGCGACATGGTGGAGGTGCGCCTGCGCGACGCGGCCGGGGAACGCTGCCTGGCGCGCGGGGTCAGCCAGTACGCGGCGGTGGACATCCGCCGCATCGCCGGCCGCCACTCGCGCGACATCGAGGCGATCCTGGGCTACAACTACGGCGAGAACGTGATCCATCGCGACGATCTGGTGGTGGTGCGGGAATCGGGAGTCGGCAATGGGGAGTCGGCGTAACTGCGTCGAGCCCCGCACCAGCCGCGACGGCGCCGCGGATTCTGCTCCAATGTGCGCGCCGCCTTTCATTTCCCAACGTAGCGCCTAGCCTTTTCGAATCCCGAATCCCGAATCCCGAATCCCGAATCCCGAATCCACCGGAGCCGCCCAATGACCTCCATCCGCACCCAGGCCCTGCACTGCCGCGATGCCGCGCAAGCGCTGGCGCAGTTGTCGTCGCCGGCCAAACAGGCGCTGCTGGAGGCGATGGCGGCGGCGCTGGAGGCGGATGCCGAAGCGATCCTCGCCGCCAATGCGCGCGATCTGGAGGCGGCGCGGGCCAAGGAGGTCGGCAGCGCGATGCTCGATCGGCTGGCGCTGGACCGCAAACGCCTGGACGGCATCGCCGCGGCGCTGCGCGAGGTGGCGGGCCTGCCCGACCCGGTGGGGCAGGTAACCCGCGACGACGTGCGCCCCAACGGCATCCGCGTGCAGAAGATCCGCGTGCCGCTGGGCGTGGTGGCGATGATCTACGAGGCGCGCCCCAACGTTACCGCCGACGCCGCGGCGCTGTGCATCAAGGCCGGCAACGGGGTGATCCTGCGCGGCGGCTCCGAGGCGATCCACTCCAATACCGCCATCGCCGCATCACTGCGCCGGGCGCTTCGCGCCGCCGGCATCGGCGAGGCCGCGTTGACCCTGGTCGAGGATCTGCGCCGCGAGACCATGCTGGAGCTGCTGCAGCTGAACGACATCGTCGACCTGGCGATCCCGCGCGGCGGCGAGGGCCTGATCCGCTTCGTCGCCGAACATGCGCGGGTGCCGGTGATCAAGCACTACAAGGGCGTGTGCCATCTGTTCGTCGACGCCTCGGCCGACCTGGCGCTGGCGGCGAAGCTGCTCATCGACGGCAAGACCACGCGGCCGGCCGCCTGCAATTCGCTGGAAACGCTGCTGGTGCACGCCGACGTGGCCGCGCGCTTTCTGCCGCTGGCGGCGCAGGCGCTGCGTGCACGCGGTGTCGCCCTGCGCGGCGATGCCGCCACCCGCGCGCTGCTGCCGGACATCGACCCTGCCAGCGACGACGACTACGCCGCCGAGTACCTGGACCTGATCCTGGCGGTCGCGGTGGTGCCCGACCTGGACGCCGCGATCGCGCATATCCGCCGCTACGGCTCGGATCACACCGAAGTCATCGCCACCGCGGATGCGGCCAAAGCGGAGGCCTTCGTGCAGGCGCTGCGCGCGGCGGTGGTGATGGTCAACGCCTCCTCGCGCTTCTCCGACGGCGGCGAACTGGGCCTGGGCGCGGAGATCGGCATCTCCACCACGCGCCTGCACGCCTACGGCCCGATGGGCCTGGAAGCGCTGACCGTGGAGCGCTTCGTGGTGCGCGGCGAAGGCCAGGTGCGGCACTGAGGCGCTGCGATCCTGGTCGGTCGGGCGCCTGAGCTGCCTGGCAAGGGAGTGATCTGCGTCGCGTCGGTGGAGCTGGGGCAGGGCAGCCACCTGAGCTGATTGGCATGGCGTGCCTGCGCGCTCGCGTGCCCGCGGCGCCAACGGCGAGGGTCGGCGACCCAGCCTTTGTCACTTGCCGAGTGAGGCGCCGTCGCCTAGCGTCGCGGATTCGCCTCCTTTCGGGATCCAATGCCCATGCGCCGCCTCGCTCCCTGCCTGCTCGCCGCTGCCGTCGCCCTCGCCACCACCGGCACCGCGTTCGCCCAGACCGCGCCGATGACCCCGGACATCACCGGCAAGCCCTTCGTCGCGCCGACCGCGGCCAACGACTACGTCAAGCGCGAGGTGATGATCCCGATGCGCGACGGGGTCAAGCTGCACACGGTGATCGTGCTGCCCAAGGGCGCGCACGGCGCGCCGATGCTGCTGACCCGCACGCCCTACGACGCCAGCGGCCGTGCCAGCCGGCTGGCCTCGCCGCACATGCGCGATCTGCTGCCGCAGGGCGACGAGGTGTTCGTCGACGGCGGCTACATCCGCGTGTTCCAGGATATCCGTGGCAAATACGGCTCGGAGGGCGACTACGTGGTGACCCGGCCGCTGCGCGGGCCGCTCAACCCGACCAAGGTCGACCATGCCACCGACGCCTGGGACACCATCGACTGGCTGGTCAAGCACGTGCCCGAATCCAACGGCAAGGTCGGCATGATCGGCTCGTCCTACGAGGGCTTCACCGTGGTGATGGCGCTGGCCGATCCGCATCCGGCGCTGAAGGTGGCCGCGCCGGAAAGCCCGATGATCGACGGCTGGATGGGCGACGACTGGCTCAACTACGGCGCCTTCCGCCAGGTCAACCTGGACTACTTCACCGGCCAGATGACCCGGCGCGGCAAGGGCGAGGGCATTCCGCGCCAGGGCTACGACGACTACAGCAATTTCCTGCGCGCCGGCTCGGCCGGCGATTACGCCAAGGCCGCCGGGCTGGAGCAGTTGCCGTGGTGGCGCAAGCTCACCGAGCACCCGGCCTACGATGCGTTCTGGCAGGAGCAGGCGCTGGACAAGGTGATGGCGCGCACCCCGCTGAAGGTGCCGACGATGTGGCTGCAGGGGCTGTGGGACCAGGAAGACATGTGGGGCGCGATCCACAGCTACGAGGCGATGGAGCCGCGCGACACCGGCAACGACAAGAACTACCTGGTGATGGGGCCGTGGCGGCACAGTCAGGTCAACTACGAGGGCGCCTCGCTGGGCGCGCTGCAGTTCGACGGCGACACCGCGCTGCAGTTCCGCCGCGACGTGCTCAAGCCGTTCTTCGATCAGTACCTGGTCGACGGCGCGCCCAAGGCCGACACGCCGCCGGTGCTGATCTACGATACCGGCGCCAACCACTGGGACCGCCTGCAGCGCTGGCCGCTGAGCTGCGCGCAGGGCTGCCCGGCGCAGAGCAAGCCGCTGTACCTGGAGGCCGGCGGCCGCGTCTCGTTCGAGGCGCCCCAGGCCGGGCAGGGCGAGTACACCGAGTACGTGTCCGACCCGGCCAAGCCGGTGCCGTTCGTGCCGCGCCCGGTTGTTTTCGGCGACCGCGACATGTGGACCACCTGGCTGGTGCACGACCAGCGCTTCGTCGACGGCCGCCCGGACGTGCTGACCTTCGTCAGCGAACCGCTGCAGGCACCGCTGCGCATCGCCGGCGCGCCGCAGGTGAACCTGCAGGCCTCCACCAGCGGCAGCGACAGCGACTGGGTGGTGAAGCTGATCGACGTGTACCCGGACCAGATGGCCTCCGAACCGAAGCTGGGCGGCTACGAGCTGCCGGTGTCGCTGGCGATCTTCCGCGGCCGCTACCGCGAAAGCTTCGAGCATCCGGCGCCCCTCACTCCGAACCAGCCGCTGGCCTACCGCTTCGGCCTGCCGACGGCCAATCACACCTTCGAGCGCGGCCACCGGGTGATGGTGCAGGTGCAGTCGAGCCTGTTCCCGCTGTACGACCGCAATCCGCAGACCTACGTGCCCAACATCTACTTCGCCAAGCCCGGCGATTACCAGAAGGCGACGCAGCGGATCTGGCACACGCCGCAGCAGGCCAGTTTCATCAGTTTGCCGGTGTACTGAGCCAGAGAGTGCCGCACCGGCGGCGCGCGACGCCACGCGTCGCGCTGCCGACCGTCCAGGTTCGGTGGGCCGATCGTCATGACAGGGCCGGGCGCTGCGCAGGCGCGCTGGCCGCATGGTGTCGCCTGCGCCTGTCGATGCAATCGTTTGCCGGCGCGGTTCGGCGAACGCAGCCGATGGAGGGACGCACGCAGCCGCGCAGAACCGGGCCATGCCGGTGGCGTCATTTTTTTATTGCTTTGCGCAATAACCTTGAAAAACCCGCAGCGGGCTTTGTGAAAAAAGCGTCGCTGGAGTGTGGTGCTAAACACAGTTGTGTCACGTATTTGTGCCGATTTATTGCCCATGTGTGTCGTCGTTGGCAAAGATCGGTGCGTGCAAACGGAAGGGGGGACCGCGTAACGCCAGTTCTTTGGCGGGTATGCGGCACGATCGATCCGGACCTGAAGGTGGCACCTCGCAATGCAGGCGAGGCATGTCGGCGCAGAGTCACTGCACATGGTGTTGCCGTCCTGCCGTTCGAACTGTTTTGCTTTCACAAGGAGTGCCCGTGATGTCATTGGACACCGCCCGTTTGTCTCGTTCGCCCCGTCACGTGGCCCAGCGCCGCCGCCGGCCTCATCCCCGGGTTTCTCCCTCGCAACGACCCCGACGCTAGCTGCGTCCACCCCGACGTGGCGCGCGGCAGTGCGTGCGCTGCGTTGCTTGATCACCGATCCAAAGCTTGTCGTGGACCGATAGGGCCGCGTAGGTGAGGTGTTGCCTGCGCATCGGCCGGCACGGCGCCCAGGCGCGTCGATTGCCCCAGGCCATCGGCTCACGCTCGCCCGCTTCCGCCCATCCTCGCGAAAGGAGTGTTCGTCATGAGTATCCAGGTCAAGGTTGTCCCGCACGATGCGGACCCCGCGCGCGCCCAGGCTATCCCGCTGCCATCAGACGGTGTAGTTCATCTGGATCAGCCCAGTCGTGTGGTGCTTGACATGCCGCCTGATGCTATCGCGGCGTACACGCGTGAGGGCGATGATCTGATCGTGCGGATGAAAAGCGGCGAAATGCTGCGCGTTGCCCACTTCTTTGATCCAGCCCCTGAACCAAGCCAATTGTTCCTGACTCAGGAAGAGCGTCTGGTTGCGGTGCAGTTCTCCGGCACTGGCGAAGCAGGCGCATTGCTGGGCACATATGCGCCATTGAGTGTCGAGGCAGGATTCGAGTCACTGACTGCGGCGGGCATAGGCGCATCATCTGGCGGCCTCCTCGGGCCATTGCTGCTGGCTGGCGGGGTAGCGGCGGGCGCTGGCGCACTGGGCAGCATGAGCAAGCAGGACGACAGCAACCTGATCGCGCAGCCGCCGGCCTCGCCGCCCCCAGCGTCGCCCGTGCCGCCAGCGGCCGCCAGCAACTTGCGCATCGCGGAGAACGGCTTGCAGTTGACCGGAGCCGCGCAGGCTGGTGCCTGGGTACACGTCGACACCGATGGCGACGGACAGGTGGACCATATCGTGATGACCGAAAGCAGTGGCACCTTCATTGTTGCCCTGCCTACTCCGTTGATCGATGGAGAAATGGTCTCGGTCGTGGTGATCGATCAGGTGGGCAATACCAGCCCGCCGGCGATGGTGCAGGCGCCGGACGTCACCCCGCCCGGTGCGGCCGGCAATCTGCAAGTGGCGCCCGATGGCAGCAGCCTCACCGGCACGGCGGAGGCAGGCGCGACGGTGGGTGTGGATACCAATGGCGATGGCGTGCCGGACGTGACCGCCGTGGTCGGCAGCGACGGCACCTTCACGGTACCGCTGCAGCCGCCACTCACCAATGGCGAACCGCTGACGGTGGTGGTGACCGACACGGCCGGCAACATCGGCCCCGGCGCCAGCGTCAACGCGCCCGACACCACGCCGCCGGCGGCGGCCGGCAATCTGCAGGTCTCGGCCGATGGCGGCAGCCTCACCGGCACCGCGGAGGCGGGCGCCACAGTGGGCGTGGATACCAATGGCGACGGCGTGCCGGACGTCACGGCCGTGGTCGGCAGCGATGGCACCTTCACCGTGCCCTTGCAGCCGCCGCTGACCGATGGCGAGACCCTGACCGTGGTGGTGACCGATCCGGGCGGCAACACCAGTCCGCCGGCCAGCGTGCAGGCGCCGGATCTGCTGGCGGCACCGGTCATCGACGCCAGCAACGGCAGCGTCATCGCCGGTACCTCGGAAGCGGGTGCGACCATCACCCTGACCGACGGCAATGGCGCACCGATCGGCCAGGCCATCGTCGATGCGTCCGGCAACTGGAGCTTCACCCCGGCCACACCGCTGGCGGACGGCACGGTGATCACGGCAGTCGCCAGCAATGCCGCCGGCACGGTCAGTCCGCCGGCGACCACCACGGTGGACGCGGTGGCACCCGCGGCACCGGTGCTGCAGCCGAGCAACGGCACGGTGATCGTCGGTACCGCCGAGGCGGGGGCGACGGTGACGGTGACCGACGGCAACGGCACGCTGATCGGACAGACCACTGCCGATGGCGCGGGCAACTGGAGCGTGACCCCGGGCGCCGCGTTGCCCGATGGCACCGTGGTCAACGTCGTGGCCACCGATGCGACCGGCAACGTCAGTCCGCCGGCGACGACCACGGTGGATGCGCTGGCGCCGGCGGCGCCGGTGCTGCAGCCGAGCAATGGCACGGCGATCGTTGGTACTGCCGAAGCGGGTGCGACGGTCACCGTCACAGATGGCAATGGCAACTTGATCGGGCAGACGACGGCCGATGGCGCCGGCAACTGGAGCGTGACCCCGGGCGCCGCGTTGCCGGATGGCACGGTGGTGAATGCTGTGGCCACCGACGCGGCCGGCAATGCCAGCCCGCCGGCCTCCGCCACGGTCGATGCGCTGGCACCGGCGGCGCCGGTGCTGCAGCCGAGCAACGGCACGGCGATCGTTGGTACTGCCGAAGCGGGTGCGACGGTCACCGTCACAGATGGCAATGGCAACTTGATCGGGCAGACGACGGCCGATGGCGCCGGCAACTGGAGCGTCACACCGGGCACGGCCTTGCCGAACGGCACGGTGGTAAATGCCGTGGCGACCGATGCGGCCGGCAATGCCAGCCCGCCGGCGTCCACCACGGTCGATGCGCTGGCACCGGCCGCGCCGGTGCTGCAGCCGAGCAATGGCACGGCGATTGTCGGTACGGCGGAGGCGGGTGCGACCGTCACGGGGACCGACGGCAACGGCACGCTGATCGGGCAGACCACCGCCGATGGCGCCGGCAACTGGAGCGTCACACCGGGCACGGCCTTGCCGAACGGCACGGTGGTAAATGCCGTGGCCACCGATGCCGCCGGCAATGTCAGTCCTCCGGCGACCACCACGGTGGATGCGCTGGCACCGGCGGCACCGCTGGTCACGATCAGCCTGGACGGCAGCCTGCTCACCGGCACCGCCGAAGCCAACGCGCAACTGCGTGTGGTGGTGAACGGCGATACCGCCAATCCACTGTTGATCCAGGCCGATGGCAATGGCGCCTTCAGCCTGCCGCTGGTGCCGGCGCTGGTGATCGGGCAGGCACTGTCGGTGGTGGCGGTCGATGCCGCCGGCAACGTCAGCCCGCCCGCACTGCTCACTGCCCCGGATCTGTCGCCGCCGCTGCTCAGCGTGCCCGAGGCCGGCGATACCTGGATCAACGCTGCGGAAATCGGCGACGGCATCCAGGTGGTGGTGCAACTGCGGCCGAACATGCTGGTCGGCCAGGTGGTCACCGTGCATTTCGCCGGCCAGAACGGTTACGTGGTGGATGTCCCGCATACGCTCACCAGCGGCGACCTCGCTGCCGGCAACGTGGTGGTCTCGGTGCTGCCGCCGAGCGGCGGCGCCGCGTTGCCGCAGGGCGCCGCGACGGTCACCGCCGATCTCAACGGGGGCCCGGCCTCGTCCTCGGTCGGCTTCACCATCGATACGATCCCGCCGGCCACTCCGGTGCTGTCGCTGGTCGCTAATCTGCTGACGATTTCCAGCGAACCGGGCACTGCACTGACGGTCAACGTCAATGTGGGCGGCGTGCAGGCCACGGCCACGCTGACGGCCGACAACAGCGGCCTGGCCTCGCTGGATCTGCTCACCGGCCTGGATATCGGCCTGAGCTGGTCGCAGTTGTTGAACGCGCAGGTGTCCGTGGTGGGCGCCGATCCGGCGGGCAACACCAGTTCGGTCGCCTCGCTGGGGGTTGGCGCCAACATCGCGCAGCCGCTGACGCTGGGCGACTTCGGGGTGGACTTCGCATTGCTGCCGGCGACCTTCGGATTCAGCGGCAACGCCGACCCCAATGTCAGCCTGGCGATCCGCGTCATCACTCCGGCGCTCAATGTCGAACTCACGCCCATCCAGGCCGACGCCAATGGTGACTTCGCCTTGAACCTGCTCAGTCCCAGCGTCCTGAGCCAACTCGGGCTCACCGCGTCCGGCGTGCTCAACCTTGGCGCGCAGGTCGCCTTCGAAGTGGTCGCCACCGACACGCTGGGCAACGACAGTGCGCGCTATGGCATCAGCCTGTCCGGTAGCGGCGCGGCCCTGAGCATCGGCACCATCAGCGTGAACGGCACCGGCGGCATCGACATCCTGTCCGGCGCCGACGGCAGCAGCGAGCGCATCCTCGCCGGCGACGGCAGCGACCTGATCTTCAACATCGGCAGCGGCGATCAGGTGTTGGCCGGCAATGGCGACGACACCATCCAGATCACCGCGACCAACTTCACCAGCATCGACGGTGGCGCCGGCTTCGATACGGTGCTGTTCGCCAACGGCATCGACCTTGACTACAACGCGGCAGGCGTGGGCACGCTGTCCAACATCGAGCGTATCGACCTGGGCAAGGGCGACTCCGGAAGTACCCTGACCCTGACCGCGTCGGAGGTGCTGGCGATCACCGACGGCAACGATACCTTGCAGATCACCGGCGACAGCGCGGATGTGCTCAACGTCGTCGGTGCCGTCGACAGCGGCACAACACAGGCGATCGATGGCATCACCTACCACGTCTACAGCTTCGGCAGCGCCACGTTGCTGGTGGAGGACAACACGCTTGCGGTGGTGACGGCCTGATGGGGGAGACCTGCACGCACGGCCGGCGCGTGCGCCGGCCTGGCCGGGCGGCCAGCGCCTGCGTCTGGCTGTTGCTGGCGGTACCGCCAGGTGCCTTCGCCATGTCGCTGGCCCAGGCGGTGCAACAAGGCCTGAGCAGCGAGCCGCAACTGCGCGCGGCGATGGCCGAGGCGGCACGTGCCGCCACCGACGTGCGCATCGCACGCAGCGGCTACTACCCGGCGTTGTCGGTGGGCGCCGGGCCCAAGGCAATGGATCCCGGCGAGGTGGTCTATGACGTCAACCTCTCGCAGATGCTGTACGACTGGGGCCGTGTGTCGAGCAGGGTCGCGGCGGCACGGGCGCAGCAGCGTGGGCAGGACGCCGGGGTGGAGGTCGCCGCCGACGATGCCGCGCTGGCGATCGTGGACGTGTACCTGGACGTACTGCTGGCGCAGCAGCGGCTGCAGGCGGTGCAGGCGCATCTGCAACGCCTGCAGGCCATCGCCGACCTCAGCGAAGCGCGCAGCGGTGGCTACGCCGATCGCAGCGAACTGGAGCGCACGCGGCTGGAACTGGCGCGCGGGCAGGACCAGTTGGCGTCCGAGCAGGGCACGCTGCAGGAGGTACGCAATCAGTTCCTGCTGCTGGTTGGCACGGAGGCCGAGGGTCTGCTCGAACCGGATCTGCCGGACCTGCCGCAACTGGCGCCGGCGCAGCTGCCGCGGACGGTGGACGCTTCGCCCTTGCTGCGCAAGGCCAACGAACAGGTGCGTGCCGCCGAAGCGGAAGTGCGCGAGGCCCGCGCGGCGTTGAAGCCGCAACTGAATCTGGAAGCCGCCGCGCTGCGCCGCGACGTCGGCGGGCGCCTGCAGAACGATTCGACCATTTCGCTGCGTCTGAGCATGGACGTCTTTCAGGGCATGTCGACGTTCCTGCGCCCGCAGGCCGCCCGGCAGCGCCTAGAAGCGGCGCAGTGGAACGTGGATGCCGTGCGCCGCGAGATCCTGCGCACCGTGCAGACGCTGGCCGATGCCGGCGATGCGCTGCGCGGGCGCGAGCAGGCACTGCTGCAACAGGCGCAGCAGGCGGTGGAGGTGGCCGAGCTCTACCGCGAGCAGTTGAGCGTGGGCCGGCGCGAGGTGATCGAACTGCTCAACGTACAGCGCGAGCGGCTGGAGGCCGAACGCCAGTTGATCGCGTTGCGGATCGAACGTAAGCGCCTGCGCTACCGTGCCGCGGCGCAGGTCGGGGCGTTGCAGGCCATGTTCCGGGAGAGCGCCCATGCAGGTTGAGGACAATTCGGCGGTGTCGATCGGCGCCCCGCAGGCAGCGGACGTGGATGGCCTGCGGCCTGGCCTGTTGTTGCTGTGCCAGCGCCTGGGGCGGCCGTTGACCGATGCCGAACTGGTGGATGGCATTGCGCTGGATCAGGGGCGACTGCCCTTGCGGTTGGTCCCCCGGGCACTGCGCCGTGCCGATCTCAATGCCGACGTGCTGGACTATCCGCTCGCGGGGATGGACGCCTATCTGCTGCCCGCGCTGCTGTTGCTGCACGATGGTCGCACCCTGCTGCTGGAGGCGATCGAGTCGGAGAATGCTCGGGTGCTGCTGCCGCATGCCAGTGGCGGCGAGCAGACCATGCCGCTGTCCGAACTGGAGCGGCTGTACAGCGGCTCGGCGGTATTCGCCAAACCGCGCTTTCGCGACGATGGACGCATCGGCGGCTATGCCGGCAGCGACGCGGAGCACTGGTTCTACGGCCCGCTGACGAAGTTGTGGCGCTCTTACGCCGAAGTGGCGACGGCGGCGATGGTCGCCAACCTGCTGGCGATCGCCACCGCGCTGTTCGCAATGCAGGTCTACGACCGCGTGGTGCCCAACGCGGCCTTCGATACCTTGTGGATCCTCGCCAGCGGCGTGGTCCTGGCGATCGTGCTGGAAGGCGTGTTGCGCACCCTGCGCGGGCAGTTGCTGGCGGTGCTGGGCAAGCGCCTGGACCTGCAGTTGTCCACGCTGCTGTTCTCGCGCGTGCTGGCCATGCGCATGGCGGCCAAACCGGGGTCGATGGGGGCCTTCAGTACGCAGGTCCGCGAGTTCGAGTCGGTGCGCGAGTTCTACACCACGTCCAGCGCAGCGCTGATCAGCGATTTGCCGTTCGTGGCGATCTTCCTGGCCATCATCGCCTTGATCGGCGGCCACGTGGTGTGGGTGCCGCTGGTCGCCTGCGTGTTGATGGTGCTGCCCGGGCTGCTGGCGCAGCGCCTGCTCGGCGCGCTGTCGCGGCAGAACCTGCGCGAGGGCGCGATGAAGAACGGCCTGCTGCTGGAGGCGTTCGAGCATCTGGAATCGATCAAGGCCGCGCGTGCCGAGGGTCGCTGCCAGGGCCTGTGGGAGGGGCTGACAGCGCAACTGGCGGCCTCGGCGATGAAGACCCATTCGCTGACTACCGCGCTCAGCTATGCCGCCTCGGTGGTGCAGCAGCTGGCCTACGTCGGTGTGGTGGTGTTCGGCGTCTATCGGATCCAGCAGGGCGAGATGACCGTCGGTGCGCTGGTGGCCTGCTCGCTGCTGGCCGCGCGCGCGATCGCACCGCTCGGGCAGGCGGCCGCGGTGCTGGGGCGCTGGCAGCATACCCGGGTGGCGATGGAGGGGTTGGACCAGCTGCTGGGCGCAGCGCAGGAACGGCCGGCCGGCAAACGCTTCGTGCACAAGCTGCTGCTGAAGGGCGACTATCGCCTGGATGCGGTGACGCTGCGCCATGGCGATCAGCCGCCGGCGCTGGACGTGCAGGCGCTGCGAATCGGCGCCGGCGAGCGCGTGGCGTTGCTAGGCGGCAACGGCGCCGGCAAGTCCACCCTGTTGCGCCTGCTGGCGGGCCTGGTCGACGCGCAATCGGGGCGGCTACTGCTCGACGACGTCGCGATCGCGCAGATCGACCCGGCCGACCGCATGCGCAACATCGGCTACCTGCCGCAGGACGTGGCCCTGTTCCACGGCAGCCTGCGCGACAACCTCAACCTGCACGGCGCGGCGCTGGGCGACGACGAGCTGTACGCGGCGTTGGACGGGGTGGGGCTGGGGGCATTCGTGCGCGCGCATCCCTTCGGCCTGGACCTGCCGATACAGGGCAACACCAGTCTTTCCGGCGGACAGCGACAGGCGCTGGGCCTGGCGCGGCTGCTGCTGCAGGATCCCGGCGTGGTGCTGCTCGACGAACCCACCGCGGCGTTCGACCAGCACAGCGAGCAGTTGGTCATCGCCTACCTGCAGCGCTGGCTGGGCACGCGCACGCTGGTGCTGAGCACGCACAAGCGCAGCATGCTCGAACTGACCCGGCGTGCCGTGGTGCTGCGGCAAGGACGCGTGGTGGTGGATGGACCGGTGGAGCAGGTGCTGCAGGGCAGCCGGGTACAGGTGCCGGCGCCGGCACTGGCGGGCGGCCATGGCTGAGCGCACCTCGATCGCGCTGCGGCGGCGGCTGGGCGATCCGCTGCTGGCCTCCACCCATCCGCTGTACCGGCCATTGTTGTGGACCGTGTTGGCGACAGTGGCGATCTTCCTGGCCTGGGCGGCCTGGGCCGAGCTGGACGAGGTGACCCGTGGCGATGGCCGCGTGGTGCCCTACAGCCGCATGCAGAAGATCCAGAGCCTGGAGGGCGGGATCCTTGACCGGCTGCTGGTGCAGGAAGGCGAGCTGGTCAAGCCGGGACAGCCGCTGGTGCGCCTGGAACGCACCCACTTCCTGACCAACTATCAGGAGTCGGTCAACCAGGAGCAGGTGCTGCATGCGGCGATCGCGCGCCTGGACGCCGAAGTGTTGGGCAAGGACCGCATCGCGTTCCCCGAGCAGGTCGCCTCCAATCAGGCTTTGCAGCGTTCCGAGCGCGACCTGTTCGAGTCGCGCCGCAGCAAGCTGGCCGAAGGCAGCCAGGCGATCCAGCGGCAGATCCGCCTGGCCCAGGATCAGTTGAACATCGTGCGGCCGCTGGTGGCCAGGGGCGCGGTCAGCCAGGTCGAGGCGCTCAAGCTCAGCCAGGACATCGCCACCTTGCAGGGCCGGCTCGGCGAGCTGCGCAACAGCTACTTCCAGGAGGCGTATACCGAACTGGCCAAGCGCAAGGCGGATCTCGGTGCACTGGAGCCGATCGTGCGCCAGCGCCACGACCAGTTGCGCCGCACCGAGATCCTGTCGCCGGTGCGTGGACGGGTCAACACCGTGCTGATCAATACACGCGGCGGCGTGATCCCGCCGGGCGAGCCGATCATGGAGATCATTCCGGTGGAGGAGCGGCTGCTGGTGGAGGCGCGGATCAAACCGCGCGACGTGGCGTTCCTGGTGCCGGGTATGGGGGCGCGGGTCAAGATCACCGCCTACGACTACACGATCTACGGCGAGCTCAACGGCACGGTCGAGCAGATCAGCGCCGACACCATCGAGGAGCAGACCCCGCATGGGAAGGAGTCGTTCTACCAGGTGCTGATCCGCACCGACGGCAGCCAGTTGCGCCGCGGTGGCGAAGCGCTGCCGATCATCCCGGGCATGGTGGCCGAGGTCGACATCCTGACCGGCAAGCGCAGCGTGCTGAACTACCTGCTGCGGCCGCTGTTGAAGGCGCGGTTGCGCTGAGCGCGGCCGTAGTCAGTGCCGATCAGCTGTGCGATTCGACCAGCGAGAGCGTGCATGTTTCGCCTGGAGCGGATTGCCAATACTCGAAGCGCGAGAGCTTCTTGCCCGAGGTCTGCGCGGCGAGCAGGCTCGCATAGGCGGCCTTGCCGAACTCGTCGCCGAGGTTGAGGTAGACGATGTCGAACTTGCAGGTGGTGGAGAGCGCATCCTTGACGCTGAAGTAGGCAGTCGCGCCGCCCTGTACGCCCTGCACGCCGAGTCGGTCCACCTGCTTGTCGGTTTCGGTCACCGCGGCTGCGGGCGTGCAGTAGAGCGCGATCAGTGAGAGACAGAGCGTCGCTTGCAGTTTCATGGTGTCGTGTCCGTTTGTCTGAGTCGTGAGCGTCGAAACGGACATGCCCGCCGCCTCGTCTTCGGCGCGTGTCGTCGCCGAAGACGCAGGTCGTGATGCATGCGCCGGTTCCCCGTCGCCATTGTGGCGAGGCGCCGGACCCGGGCGTCAAGGCCAGGTTGCTTCGAGAAGACGGAGGCGGGCGGCGGCGGGGGTGGCCGCGCTGCGTGGCCGCACCGGATTGCAGACACAAAAAAACCCGGAAAACTGTGGTTTTCCAGGCTTCTTGTGACCTTGAAACTGGTCGGGGAGACAGGATTCGAACCTGCGACCTCTACGTCCCGAACGTAGCGCTCTACCAGACTGAGCTACACCCCGAAGGAGCCGCACATGATACGGAGGTCTTCCGCATTCGGCAAGCGCCTTTGCAAAAAAATTTTACTCCGTCGCGTCGGCCGCGTCCGCGGCGTTGCGCTCGCGGGCCTCGAACCACATCCCGTTGAGGATGGCGGCGGTGGAGGCCAGGCCGACACCGAGAATCCAGGCGAAGTACCACATGATCGTTTCTCCTTGCGGGCGCGTCAGTACGCGTTGGGGTTGTCGTCCAGGGAGGCGGCGGTGACCTTGCCCTTCAGCACGCGGTACACCCAGGTGGTGTAGCCGAGGATGATCGGCAGGAACACCACGGTGGCCAGCAGCATGATCCACAGGGTCAGGTGGCTGCTGGAGGCGTCCCACACGGTCAGGCTGGAGCCCGGCTGGCTGGAGGACGGCAGCAGGAACGGGAAGATCGCAAAGCCCACGGTCAGGATGATGCCGGCGATGGCCGCACCGGAGGCGATGAACGCCAGGCCGCCGCGGCGCTTGCGCAACAGCGCCGCGCTGAGCAGCAGGCCGAGCAGGCCGGCGGCCGGGGCCAGGGCCGTCAGCGGCATGGTCTTGTAGTTGTGCATCCAGCCGCCGACCTCGCCGAGCACGGCGGTCTTCAGCAGCGGGTTGGTGGCGCCGTCGGTGACCACCTGCGAAGTGACCGCATAGCCGGGCAGGCCGGTGGCCGCCCATACTCCGGCGCCGGCGAACAGCGCGCAGGCCGCCAGGGCGGCGATGCTGCCGTAGCGCGCCGCGCGCTCGGCCACCGGGCCGTCGGTCTTCAGCACCAGCATCGCCGCGCCGTGCGCCACCAGCATGCTCACGCTGAGCAGGCCGGCGAGCAGGGCGAACGGCATCAGCAGGCCGAAGAAGCTGCCGGTGTAGAACACCCGCAGGGTGTCGTCGAAATGGAACGGCACGCCCAGCAGCACGTTGCCCACCGCCACGCCCATGATCAGCGCCGGGATGAAGCCGCCGACGAACAGCGCCCAGTCCCAGCCGTTGCGCCAGCGCTGGCTGGGCAGCTTGCCGCGGAACTTGAACCCGACCGGGCGCAGGATCAGCGCGAACAGGATCACGAACATGGCCAGGTAGAAGCCGGAGAAGCTCACCGCGTACAGCGGCGGGAAGGCGGCGAAGATCGCGCCGCCGCCCAGGATCAACCAGACCTGGTTGCCTTCCCAGACCGGGCCGATGGTGTTGACCACCAGCCGGCGTTCGGCGTCTGTCTTGGCCACGAACGGCAGCAACGCGCCGACGCCCAGGTCGAAACCGTCCATCACCGCGAAGCCGATCAGCAGGATGCCCAGCAGCAGCCACCAGATCACGCGCAGCGTGGTGTAGTCCAATGCAATGAAGTCCATGGTGTGTCTCCTGCCGGAATCAGAGGTGGCCGGCGGCCGCAGGCGCGGCGATCGGGGTGACGGGACGCGGGGCGGGTTGCAGCAGGGCGGGCAGGTCGTCCGGCCCCTTGCGGATCGCCTTGAGCATCAGCTTGATCTCGATGATCAGCAGCGTGGTGTAGATCGCCACGAAGCCGGCGAGGGTGATCAGGATGTCGTGCAGGGCCAGGCCGGAGGCGGCATAGAAGGTCGGCAGCACGCCTTCCACCGCCCACGGCTGGCGGCCGTACTCGGCCACGAACCAGCCGCACTCGATCGCGATCCACGGCATCGGCAGTGTCCACAGCGCCAGCTTCAGGAACCAGCGCTTGTCCTCGAAATTGTGCTTGCACGAGAACCACAGCGCGGCGGCGAAGAAGGCGATCAGGTAGAAGCCCAGGCCGGCCATCACCCGGAACGTCCAGAACAGCGGCAGTACGCGCGGCACCGTGTCCAGCGCGGCCTTGGCGATCTCCTCCGGCGTGGCGTTGAGGATGTCCTCGCGGTAGCGCTTGAGCAGCAGGCCGTGGCCCAGGTCCTGCCAGTGGCGATCGAACACCGCGCGCGCCTCGGCGTCGTTGCGGTTGGCCTTGAGCCGCTGCAGCGCGCCGTAGGCGATCTGCCCGCCGCGCACGCGGTGCTCGGCGCGCTTGACCAGTTCCAGGATGCCCGGCACCGGCGTGTTCAACGAGCGCGTGGCGATCAGGCCCATCAGGTACGGCACCTTGATCGCGTAGTCGTTCTTGCCGGTGGCCTGGTTGGGAATGCCGAAGGCGGTGAAGTCGGCCGGCGCCTGCTCCGTTTCCCACATCGCCTCGATCGCGGCCAGCTTCATCTTCTGGTGCTCGTTGGCGGCGTAGCCGCTCTCGTCGCCCAGCACCACCACCGACAGCGAGGAGGCCAGGCCGAACGCGGCGGCCACCGCGAACGAACGCCGGGCGATGTCGCGGTGCTTGCCGCGCAGCAGGTACAGCGCGCTGATCGACATTACGAACACCGCACCGGTCACGTAGCCGGCGCTGACCGTATGCACGAACTTGGCCTGCGCCACCGGGTTGAACACCACCGCCATGAAGTCCACCACTTCCATGCGCATGGTGTCCGGGTTGAACACCGCGCCGGTCGGGTTCTGCATCCAGCCGTTGGCGATCAGGATCCACACCGCCGACAGGTTGGTGCCCAGCGCCATCAGCCAGGTCACCATCAGGTGCTTGACCGGGGTGAGCTTGCTCCAGCCGAAGAAGAACAGGCCGATGAAGGTCGCCTCCAGGAAGAACGCCATCAGCCCTTCGATCGCCAGCGGCGCGCCGAAGATGTCGCCGACGTAGTGGCTGTAGTAGGACCAGTTCATGCCGAACTGGAACTCCATGACGATGCCGGTGGCCACGCCCATCGCGAAGTTGATGCCGAACAGCACGCCCCAGAACAGGGTCATGCGCCGCCACACGTCCTTGCGGGTCATGACGTACACGCTCTCCATGATCGCGATCATGAAGGACAGGCCCAGGGTGAGCGGGACGAACAGGAAGTGGTACATCGCGGTCATGGCGAACTGCAGCCGCGACAGCTCTACGACAGTGGTGTCGATCATGGCTGTGCTACCTCGTGGAAGATGTGCATCTGGGTGGCCGAGTGGCGGGAGATTGGAGGCGATCTTCCGCCGCTGCGGCGCGTTCGACCTTGATTCAGATCAATGTGCGGGACCGGGGTGCCCGGCATCGTGGCGGCCACGGCGGTTCCGGTCCGGAAGCGCCTTCCCGCTAAACTGGCGACTTCGTTCGCCGCGCCGAGCCCGTTTTGACCGATTCCGCCGAGCCGTCCACTGCACTGCCCGCCGATACGCCGCAGCAGCGGCAGCAGCGCATGCGCTGGCTGGAGGCCCTGGCCGTGGCCGCGCGCGGCCGCCAGCGCCTGGCTGCGGCGGCGATCAGCGCGTCCGGCGCGCTGCTGATCGTGCAGGCCGGCGCCATCGCCTGGCTGGTGCAGGCGCTGCTGGTCGAGCGCCGCGACCTGGCGCAGACACTGCCGGTCTTCGGCCTGCTGGCGCTGGTGTTGGTCCTGCGTGCCGGGCTCGGCGCCGCCGCGCAGCGGGCTGCCGGCGATGTCGCCGATGCGGCCAAACTCGAGCTGCGTCGCCGCGTGTACCGGCAACTGCTGCAGCGCGGGCCGCTGTGGCTGCGTGGGCAGCGCAACGGCGAACTGGGCGAGCTGCTGCTGGCGCATGGCGATGCGCTGGACGGTTACTACGCCGGCTACCGGCCCGCGCGCTGGGAAGTGAGCGTGGTGCCGCTGCTGATCGTGCTGGCGGTGGCGTGGAGCGACTGGGTGGTCGGTCTGATCCTGTTGTTCACCGCGCCGCTGGTGCCGATCTTCATGATGCTGGTGGGCTGGGGCGCCGAGGCCGCCGGTCGCCGTCAGTTGCGCGAGTTGGCGCGGATGGGCGGGCACTTCGCCGACCGGCTCAAGGGCCTGGGCCTGTTGCGCCTGTACGGGCGCGGCGACGACGAACTGCGCGGGATCGCCGCTGCCGCCGAGGGCGTGCGCGAGCGCACGCTGAAAGTGCTGCGCATCGCGTTCCTGTCGTCCACCGTGCTGGAGTTCTTCGCCTCGGTCAGCGTGGCGATCGTCGCGCTGTACCTGGGCCTGAGCTACCTCGGCATGATCGCCCTGCACGGCAGCGTGCCGACCCTGGGTACCGGCGTGTTCTGCCTGCTGCTGGCGCCGGAGTTCTATGCGCCGCTGCGGCGCCTGGCCGCGCATTACCACGACCGCGCCAATGCGCTGGCCGCGGCGGCCGAGGTGGAGCGCCTGCTGGAAAGCCTGCCGCAGGCCACGGATGCGCCGGCTGCGCACGCCGAGGGGGCCGTCGTGCCGAACGACGCCGCTGCCGAGGCAATGCCCGTCGCCGCGCCTTCCACAAGCGCGTCGCGCGAGGTACCGCTGCTGCAGGCGCGCGCGCTGCACCTGCGCCCGCTGGGTGCGCGCTGCGACGCGGTGCAGGGCCTGGATGTCGATCTGCATGCCGGACAGCGCCTGGCCCTGGTCGGCCCCAGTGGCAGCGGCAAGAGCACGCTGCTGGAAGCGCTGGCCGGGTGGCTGCCGCCGCGTGCCGGTACCTTGCAGGTGCGCAAGGGGCTGCGCATCGGCTACGCCGGGCAGCGGCCGTATCTGTTCCACGGCAGCATCGCCGACAACCTGCGCCTGGCCGATCCGCAGGCCAGCGCTGCGCAACTGCATGCCGCCGCCGAGGCCGCGCAGGTGCTGCGCTTCGCCGCGCGGCTGCCGCAGGGGCTGGACACGCCGATCGGCGAGCGCGGCTTCGGCCTTTCGGGCGGCGAGGCGCGGCGCATCGGCCTGGCGCGACTGTTGCTGCGCGATCCGGAACTGCTGTTGCTGGACGAACCGACCGCGTTCCTGGACGCGGACACCGAGGCGGACCTGCTGCACACGCTGGCGGAGTTCGCCCGCGGCCGCAGCGTGATCGTCGCAACCCACAGCGAAGCGGCGATGCGCTGGGCCGATACCGTGCTGCGGTTGCCGGCCCGCAACGCCTCCGCCGCGACCCAGGGAGCGCAGCCATGAGCGGCACCCGCGACAGCTTGCGCGGCGTGTTCGGCCGCCATCTCGGCCGGCTGCTGCTGACCGCGCTGCTGGTGCTGTGCACGATGCTGGCCGGGGTCGGGCTGCTCGGCCTGTCCGGTGGCTTCCTCACCGCCGCGGCGCTGGCCGGCGCGGTCGGCATGGGCAGTGGCTTCAACTTCTTCTCGCCGTCGGCCGGCATCCGCGCGTTGACCTTCGCGCGCATCGCCTCGCGCTACGGCGAAAAGCTGGTCGGGCACGACGCGACCCTGCGCATCGCCCGCGACCTGCGGGTGTGGTTCTTCCGCCGCGCACTGCCGCTGGCACCGGCACGGCTCGGCGCCAGCCGCACCGGCGAACTGCTGGCACGGCTGATGTCGGACATCGGCGAGGTCGACGGCCTGGTGGTGCGCGCGCTGGCGCCGCTGGCCGCACTGCTCGGCGTCGGCACGATCGGCATTGCCGCGGCAGCGGCGATCCACGGGCCGGCGGCGCTGGTGCTGACCGCGCTGGCGTTGGCGATCGGGCTCGGCGTGCCGTGGGTGGTGGCGCGCGGCGGCGAGGCCCGCGAACGCGCACGCGCGCAGCAGCGCGAAGCCTTGCGCACCCTGGCCTACGAAGGGCTGGAGGGCGCCGCCGACCTGGCCGCGCTCGACGCGCAAGCCGCCTGGATCGCGCGCGTGGACGCCAGCGCGCAGGCGGTGCGCGCCGAGGACCGGCGTCAGCGGCAGCGGCTGATCGGCGGCAACGCCTTGCACGCGCTGTGCGCTGCGGCGGGCCTGTTGGCGATGCTGTGGGTGGCGCTGGGTGCGGCGCGTGCCGACGCGATCAGCGCCGAACAGGCCGCCGGCCTGGTGTTCCTGACCGTGGCCCTGCTCGAGGTCTGGGCCGGGGCCGGCCTGGCCTGGCAGGCGCTGCAGTCCGGCCGCGTCGCCGCGCGGCGCCTGCAGGCGATCGCCGGGCAGGCGCCACCAGTGCTAGACCCTGCGCATCCGCAGGCGCTGCCGGCCACTGGCGAGGTGCAGTTCGACGACGTCGTGTTCGCCTGGCCGGGCGAGGCGCGGCGCGTACTCGACGGCGTCTCCCTGCGCATCGCCCCGGGCGAGCGCATCGCCCTCTCCGGCGACAGCGGGAGCGGCAAGACGACCCTGTCGGCGTTGCTGCTGCGGCTGTGGGATCCGCAACAGGGCAGCGTGCGCTACGCCGGCACGGATTTGCGTGAGGTCGCCGAGGCACAGTGGCATCGCCGCGTCGCCTGGCTGCCGCAGGGCGCGCCGGTGTTCGCCGGCAGCGTGCGCGACAATCTGCGCCTGGGTGATCCCGCAGCCGACGATGCGCGGCTGCAGCGGGTGTTGACCGACGTGCGGCTCGACGCCTGGCTGCACGAAGTCGGTGGCCTCGACGCCTGGCTCGGCGAAAACGGCGCCACCATGTCCGCCGGCCAGGCGCGGCGCCTGGCCCTGGCCCGTGCCCTGTTGCGCGAGGCACCGTTGCTGGTGCTGGACGAACCCACCGAAGGCCTGGACGTGGACACCGCGCAGGCGCTGCTGCGCGACCTGGCGCAGGCGCTGGGCCAGCGCAGCCTGCTGCTGATCAGTCACGACACGCTGCCCGACGGTGTGGTGCATGTGCGCTATCGCTTGCAGGACGGGCGGCTCGTGCGCAGCGTCGAAGCGTCGGGCGATGACACGGTGTGAGACACGCGCAGCGTGACTGGTCACGCGTGGCGCACGTATGCCACGAATGGCGGCGACCTCCAAGCACGCACGTCGCAGAACGATGGCAACTGGGACGAGATTCTCTGATGGTATACAACGCACCGTCAGTGTCGGCCTGTGAGATGTCACCGCTCTAGAATTTCGCGACGGTCGGTGATGCGGAACGAACACCACGAAGCGGTAGTCAGTTTCTTTCCGGGTGACCGGGCGACAGGGGGTTGCCCATCAGAGAAAAGGAGTTTCACGTATGTCTGGAACAATGTTCGCGAAGAAACGTTTATCTGCCCTGGTGCGCTTAGGGGCGTTGATAGGATTGGCACTAAGTAGCTCGGTCCACGCACAGGCGCCTACCAACGATCCGCTTTCGGCGCAGCAATGGAATCTTTCCGCGATTCGCGCACCGCAGGCCTGGGCGCTTGCGCCAGCGAATGGCCAGAAGATTCGAATTGCCACGATCGATTCTGGGTATTCCGGACACCCGGATATTACGTGGGCCCAGGATGGAAGCGGTAGAGATTTCTATCGCGGAATAAATGGAGGTAACCCCAATGAAGATGGCGGATTTGCACATGGAACCCATACGGCCGGAATCATTGGCGCTAAAAAACAAAATGGACAAGGTATCGCCGGTGTCTGCCCACAGTGCGAGATTCTTTCGAGCAGAATCTATCAGGGCGTCAGTGATGCTAACCTGGCTGCAGCGATCAAGATTGCAGTCCAATCTGGCGCAAGGGTCGTCAATCTAAGTCTGGCGGACCCGACCAGTACTTGTGACGACTACCAGTACACTAATCGTGCCATCTCCCAGGCGCTGGTCGCGGGCGTTTCGATCGTAGCTTCGGCTGGTAACCACAATGCGCCAGGGATAATCTACGACCAAGCAGCTTCCGGCTCGTGGGTCGATGTGGCTCATGTGCGGCCAGCTTCTTGTCCCGGAGTCATCTCTGTCGGGGCGACCGATCAGATGAATCTTGAGGCCCCTTACACCAATGGCGGGGCATCGTTGACGTTGATGGCGCCTGGTGGCGGCGCGACTCGCGATGAAGGGGTTTATGGCGCTGGACTAGGTGATTGTCCCGGGATAGTAAATCCAATTTCGCAGGTCAACGCTGTGACGAGGGTCGGCGTGCTCTCTGCTTGGGCGGTGAAAAACGGCGATGGATTGACGTCGTGTTATCGCTTTCTTTCGGGAACCTCAATGTCGGCGCCACACGTCAGTGGGGCGATCGGATTGATGTTATCTGCGAATCCTGCTCTGACGCCCGATCAGATCAAGAACATCCTGAAAAGCACGGCGACGCCGATGGCCTGCGCTGACAATCGGTGTGGTGCCGGCTTGCTAAACGCAGAGGCGGCCGTTAACTGGGCTCGTTCAATGGTAGGAAATGGAAAGATTCCCGGTCCATGCCTGTACAATTTCGGCGATGATTCGCTTCGGCCGACTGCGTGTGTGCTTGACGCGATTGATGAAGGCCCTCATGGCACTGAGTCTGTGATTGCCTATGGTCATCTATGGAAGTTCGATACCCAGGGACAGCCTTCGGCAAGGCCAGCGCCGCTGAGTGCCGTGCCGCGTTATGCAGCCGGAAACGGACCATGTACGCAGGAATCTGTGGGCTCTCATTATGCATGCAAGTTCGAAACTCGCACTGAAGTGGACTACCCGGGTGTGGGCTATCTTGAATCAATTACCGCTTACGGTCGCTACTGGAACTTCGACGCCAACGGCCAGCCGTTTGGTCCGCAGGCTGGAGAACTGAAAGACGTCCCGCGGTATGCGGCTGGCCCTTGCCAAGGAAAGAATCCCTGCGTATTCGACACGCGCTCGCTGGTCGTGTTCCCGGAATGGGGCGGTCTGGTCGAGTCGGTCAACGCGTACGGGCAGTACTGGATGTGGGATGCCAACGGCAATCTGCTTGCTTCCGGCCCGTTGCAGAGCGTTGCGCGCTATCAGCAGATCTGCAACTACGGGCCGGCAGGCGAGGCGTGCAAGTTCGACACGCGTGAGCTCAAGAGCAATCGACATGAGGTGATCACCGCCTATGGCCGCTACTTCGAGTTCAATGGCGAGACGCTGATTCAGAACACGGCGCTGACAGACATGGCGCGGTTCAACTGATTTCGTCGCTGCCGGCGTTCTGCTGAAACGATCGAGCGGGATCACGGCAAAGGATCTGCCGTGCTCCCGCGCTTGGCTGGTGGTGGCATGGCGCCTGTTGGCGTCATGCAGGTGGTCCGTGTGTCCGATCGTGGCAACGCCTATTCGCGAGCGATCTACGAAGTGGGACGTGTTTTGGAAGGAACTCAATTTACCCAACGCGGGACGCGTGTCGGGATGAACCCACGCGAAAGATGCCGTTGGTGGCGTCGCCAGGCACCGCGTGTTGGGGTGATGCGGCTCGCACCCTGCACCACTCACAGCGCATCCAGAAACTCCTGCACCGCCGGTCCGAACCGCGCGAAATCCACCAGGAAGGCATCGTGGCCCTGCGGCGAATCCAGCCCCAGGAACTGCGCCTGTGCGCCGCCGGCGCGCAGGCCGTCGGCGATCTGTTGCTGCTGCTGCACCGGGAACAGGATGTCGGTGTTGGCGCCGATCGCCAGCGCGCGCTCGATGCGGATCGTGGCGATGCCGGCCAGCACGTCGCCGCCCGCAGGTTCTGCCAGGTCGAACCAGTCCATCGAGCGGCTCAGGTACAGATAGCAGTTCGGGTCGAAGCGGCGCACGAAGCGGCGGGCGTGGCCTTCCAAGTAGCTCTCGACCTGGAATTCCAGGCCGAACGGATCGTCGTCGGTCTGGTCCGAGTCCAGCCGCACGCGGCCGAAGCGGCCGTCCCATTCCAGCGCCGAGCGGTAGGTGATCACGCCGAGCTTGCGTGCCATGCGCATGCCCGACTCGGGATAGGTGGCCTCGTCGTAGTCGCCGCCGTTCCAGTTCGGGTCCAGGCGGATCGCCTCGCGCTGCAGCGAGCGGATCGCGATCGAGAACGGCAGTGCCTGCGCGCTGCCGGAAATATTGATGTGGCTGCGGGCCAGGTCCGGATGCCGGTGCAGCAGCGCCAGCGCGGTCATGCCGCCCATCGAGTTGCCGATCACGCAGGCCAACTGCGCGATGCCCAGTGCCCGCACCACCTGCGCGGCGGCGTCGGCACCGTCCTCGATCGACAGCTCCGGGAAGCGCAGGCGATACGGCTCGCCGTCGTCCGGATGCGGCGAGGCTGGACCGGTGGAGCCCTTGCAACTGCCCAGCGAGTTCACGCAGATCACGAACCAACGCTGGGTGTCGATCGGCTTGCCCGGGCCGAGCATGCCGTCCCACCAGCCTGGCGTGGGATCGTCGGCATTGGCTGCGGCATGCGCGTCGGGCGAGAGTCCGGTGACGATCAGGACCGCGTTGTCGCGCGCGGCCGACAGCGTGCCCCAGGTTTCGTAGGCGACCCGCGCGCCATGCAACTGGCCGCCACGTTTCATCGGGAACGGCGAGGGCAGGGCGAGGAAGCGGCTGCCGGGCGGGATGAATTCGGTCATGCGCCGATTCTAGCCGCGCGATTGCGCATCCGGCGTATGCGTGGTGCGGGATGGAGCGTGTCGGGCCGCGATGGCGTCCGTGAGTGACGCCGGGCCGGATCTACTGCGCGTCTGATCATTCGCTTCCACCGCGATCCAGTCCGACACGCTGTTGCCTCGTGGGAGCGGCTTCAGTCGCGACAGGCCTCCCGGTAGAGCGTGTCGCGGCTGAAGCCGCTGCTGCAACGACGTTTCGCACTCTTGCTGGCGTCTTGGCCTGGTCGCGACCGGACGGTCCCGATCAGGCACGGTCGCTCCCACACGACTGCTTGCGCTACGGCTTGCCGATCACCAGCTCCACCGGCGCGGTCGCCGGCAGGGTGACCGTCACCGGCGCCGATTCCAGATCGCCGTCCTGGCGCATGGCGTTACCGCTGGCCGACAGCCGCGCGATCACCTGCACCTGCTTGAGTTGCGAGAGCTTCTGCGTCGGCATCGGGCTGTCCGCGTCGCTCAGCGTCACCCGCAACGGCAGCGCCTGCAGTGGATGCTTCTGCACCGCCACCGGCATCGGCGGGCCGCCCGGTACGCGTGCGATCACGAATACGCTGGCGTCGCCGCGCAGGCGCACGCGGGCGGCGAACGCCGGGTCCAGCGACACGGCCACGGTCAGGCCGGTGCTCGCCGGCGCCTGCGCATCCTGCGCCGTGGCGGCGGTGCCGTCAGCGGGCAGCGCCGGCAGGCCGGCCGCGCTGCGCGCCGCGTCGATCTGTGGCCGCAGCGCCGCGGCGGTGGCCGCGTCCACGCGCGGCAACAGCGCTTCCCAGGTGGCCGCGGCGGCGGCGTCCTGGCCGCGCTGGCGCTGGGCGATGCCCAGGAACCAGGCGCCGCGTTCGCTGCCCGGCGCCAATTGCAGGGCGTGCTGCAGCCAGGCCAACGCCTGGTCGTCGAACTGCCGTTGCGGGTTGGCCATCGCACGCGCCTCGGCTGCTTCGATCAGCAGCGGCGCCTGCTCCGGCGCCAGGCGCACCGCACGCGCGAATGCGGCCGCGGCCTCGGCGTGGTGGCCCAGCGACATCTGGCTGCGGCCGAGCAAGGCCCAGCCGTCGGCCCGGTTGGGATCCTTCGCCAGCGCCGCCTGCAGTTGCTTCACGCCATCCTCGAGCGTGCGTGGTGCCTCGCGGTTCTGCGCCTGCAACGCGCGCGGGGTGCCGACCAACGCATACAGCGCCGCCGTCGCCACGCCCAGCGCCAGGATCGCCACCGCCAGCACCGCGCCGTTGCGGCCGCGGCTGCGCAGCGGCCACAACACCACCGCGAACACCAGCGCCGCCAGCGCCACCGCCGCGGCCGACATGCCCCAACTCAGCATCGCCTCACCATTCCTGTTCGTCCTGCAGCGGTAGCGCGGTCGCTGCCGGCGCGCGTCGCCGCACCATCCGGATCAGCACCACGGCGCCGCCGGCCAGCAGCAGCAAGGGGCCGAACCACAGCAGCCAGGTACGCGCTTCCAGCTGTGGCCGGTACAGCACGAACTCGCCGTAGCGGTCGACCAGGAACTGCTTGATCTGCGCATCCGACTTGCCCTGGTGCATCAGCTCCAGCACTTCGCGGCGCAGGTCCATGGCGATCTGCGCGTGCGAGTCGGCCAGCGACTGGTTCTGGCATTGCACGCAGCGCAGTTCCGCGGTCAGCGCATGGAAGCGCGCCTCCTCGGCGGCGGAGCGATAGGCCAGCGGCGTCGGATCGGACACCGGTTCGGCGCCGGCCAGCGTGGACCACGCCAGCAGCGCCAGCAGCGCCAGCAGGCCCAGCCGCAGCGCAGGCCGGCGGTGCTGGCTCATGGCGTGGCCTTGCCCTGGGCGCGCGTCGGCGGGGCGTCGCGCTCGGCCTGCTCCAGTGCCGGCAGCAGTTCGTCGCGGATGATCGCATCGGTCAGCGGGCCGGCATGCTTCCAGCGCACCACGCCGCGCGCGTCGACCAGGAAGGTCTCCGGCGCCGCGGCCACGCCCCAGTCGATCGCGGTGCGCCCTTCGGGATCGAACAGCACCGCCAGGAACGGATTGCCCAACTGCTCCAGCCAGCGCAGCGCGTCCTCGCGGGTGTCCTTCCAGTCGTAGCCGATCACCCGCACACGCTTGCTGAGCGCGAAGCGGGTCAGCACCGGGTGTTCCTCGCGGCAGGCCGGGCACCAGCTGCCCCACACGTTGAGCACGTACGGCGCGCCCAGCAACTCGCTGCTGCGCACGCGGATCGAGGCGTCGTGCAGCAGCGGCAGTTCGAACGCCGGCGCCGGCTTGCCGATCAGCGCCGAGGGCAGCGCGTCGCGATCGGCGCTGCCGGAACGCTGCACCGCATACACCATCAACGCCAGCAGGCCAAGGAAGAACAGCGCGCCCAGAACGATGGCGGGCAGCGGCAGGCGACGTGGAGCGGGAGCGGACATCAGGGGGTCTCCGGGGAACGACGGAAGCGCCGGTCGGCGGCGGTGACGAAACCACCCAGCGCCATCAGCGCCGCGCCAAGCCAGATCCAGCGCACGAAAGGTTTGACGTGCACGCGCATCGCCCAGGCGTTGCCGCCCAGCGGCTCACCGAGGGCGACGTAGACGTCGCCGAACAGGCCGGGGTGGATGCCGGCTTCGGTCATGTTCTGGCCGCCGCTGGCGTAAAGACGCTTTTCCGGGTGCAGCAGCGCCAGCGGGCGATCGTCGCGCAGCACCTGCACGTGCGCGCGTTCGGCCACGTAGTTGGGGCCCTTGCGCTGGTCCAGCCCCTGCAGCTCGAAACGGTAGCGGCCCAGCTCCAGGTGCTGTCCGGGCGCCAGCGCCACTTCGCGCTGCTGCTCCAGGGCCTCGACCAGCAACGCGCCGGCCAGAAAAACGGCGATGCCGGTGTGCGCCAGGGTCATGCCCAGCATCTCGGCAGTGAAACGGCTGCCCTTGAGCTGGCGCCGGCTCCATACGAAGCGCGCGGTGCCCAGCAGCACCCAGGTCGCGGCGGCGACGCCGGCGGCGGTCTTCCACGCACCCTGCGGCGCCAGGAAGAAGCCGATTGCCCCGGCCAGCAGCGCCAGGCCCGCCCACGGCGCCAGCAGCGCCAGCGGCCGCGACGCCTGTTCGCGCTGCCAGCGGGTCAGCGGGCCGAACGGCAGCAGCGCCACCAGCGGCGCCATCAGCACGATGAACAGGGTACCGAAGTAGGGCGGCCCCACCGACAGCTTGCCCAGGTCCAGCGCATCGGCCAGCAGCGGATACAGCGTGCCCAGCAGCACCATGGCGCAGGCGCAGGTCAGCAGCAGGTTGTTGGCCAGCAGCAGGGTCTCGCGCGACGCCGGCGCGAAGCGTTGCCGCGCCTCGTCGGCCGCCGCCGCCACGCGGCCGCCGCGCAGTGCGTACAGCAGCAGCGCGCCGCCGCACAGCAGGCTCAGGAACACCAGGATGAACAGGCCGCGGGCCGGATCGGCGGCAAAGGAATGCACGCTGGTCAGCACGCCCGAGCGCACCAGGAAGGTGCCCAGCAGCGACAGCGAGAACGCGGCGATCGCCAGCAACAGGGTCCAGGCGCCGAAGCTGCCGCGCTTCTCGGTGACCGCCTGCGAATGCAGCAACGCCGCGCCGGCCAGCCACGGCATGAAGCTGGCGTTCTCCACCGGGTCCCAGAACCACCAGCCGCCCCAGCCCAGTTCGTAGTACGCCCACCAGCTGCCGAGGGCGATGCCGATGGTCAAAAAGCCCCAGGCCACGTTGGTCCACGGCCGCGTCCAGCGCAGCCAGCGCGCGTCCACCTGGCCGTCCAGCAGCGCGGCAATGGCGAAGGCGAACGGCACCGCGAAGCCGACATAGCCGGCGTACAGCAGCGGCGGATGGATCACCAGGCCAGGATCCTGCAGCAGCGGATTGAGATCGCGCCCTTCCAGCGGCGCCGGCAGCAGCCGCGCGAACGGGTTGGAGGTGAACAGCAAAAACGCCAGGAAGCCGATGCTGACCAGCGCCAGGGTGCCGATCACCCGCGCGACGACGTGCGCCGGCAGGCGCCGCGAGTACAGCGCCACCGCGCCGGTCCACAGCGCCAGGATCAGCGTCCACAGCAGCAGCGAGCCCTCGTGCGCGCCCCACACCGCGG
>NZ_NKUH01000008.1:0-65057 GCF_009192895.1 Xanthomonas sp. LMG 12460
GCCGGCGAGCACGGCAAGGGCTTTGCGGTGGTCGCCGCCGAAGTGCGCAAGCTGGCCGAGCGCAGCCAGGTGGCCGCGCAGGAAATTGGCGAAGTCGCCGCCAACAGCGTCGGCCTGGCCGATCGCGCCGGCAGCCTGCTCGGCACCATCGTGCCCAGCATCAAGAAGACGTCGGATCTGGTGCAGGAGATCGCCTCGGCCTCGCAGGAGCAGTCCTCCGGCGTCACCCAGATCAACCTGGCGGTGTCCCAGCTCAGCCAGACCACACAGCAGAACGCGGCGGCCTCCGAGCAACTGGCGGCGACCGCCGAACAGATGAGCACCCAGGCCGAATCGCTGCAGCAGGCGATGGGATTCTTCCGCCTCAGCCGCGAACAGGACCTGGCCGCGCCGCGCCGTGCCGCGCCGGTGGCGCCGAGGCCGGCCGCCACCCGGCCGCTGCGCAACGCCGGCAAGGCCCTGCGCCCGCGTGCGCGCCCGGTGCCGGCCTACGCGCTGGCGGATGCGCCGGACGAAGGCCAGTTCGTCAACTTCTGAAGGGGAAGAACATGCACAACGATCGCTACGAGAGCGCGGCCGAGCACGCGCCGCAGGGTGGCTGGCAGTTCCTGACCTTTCAGCTGGACCGCGAACTGTTCGGGCTCAACATCGCCGGCATCCACGAGATCATCGAGTACCGTCCGCCCACCCCGGTGCCGACCATGCCGGCCTGCGTGCGCGGGGTGATCAACCTGCGCGGCGCGGTGGTGCCGGTGGTGGACCTGCAGTCGCGGCTCGGCCGCGGGCCCAGCGAGGTCACCCGGCGCAGCTGCATCGTCATCGCCAGCGCCGCCACCGACGAGGGCGGCGGCGCGCAGTCCTTCGGCCTGCTGGTGGATGCGGTCAACGAGGTCCTGGAACTGCCGCCGCAGCAGATCGAGGCGCCGCCGGCCTTCGGCAGCGATATCCGCCGCGACCTGCTGCAGGGCATGGGCAAGCTGGAGGATCGGCTGGTGATCCTGCTGGACCGCGCGCGGCTGCTGCGCAGCGACGACATCGCCGAGGCCGGCGCACCGGCGCTGGCGGCGTGACGTCAGGTAGGCCGTGATCCATGCATCACGGCGGCCTCGCTAGGGTGGCGGCGAACGGGCATCCGCCCCAGCGAGGTGCAGACCATGGCAAAAGACGAGACCACCCAGTCCGGCAAGCAGCAGGGCATCCACGAGGGCCGGCAGGACCGTGCCCAGGACGACACCGCCAAGCAGCGGCCGGGGCTGGAAGACCAGAAGCTGCGCGAGGCGCACGAGCGCGGCCCGCGCTCCGGCCAGGGCGAGGCGGCGCAGGACGGGCACGACTGAGCGATGCGGCGGCGAGGAGCGGAGTGCATCCGCTTCCCGTTCCGCCAGTACGACGGCCAAGGACTGCGTGGCGCGCCAGCGGACGGCGCACCCCGCGCGATCGAGCGCGGCCAAGCCCAAGATCGGCCAACAAAAAAGGCCAGAGAGCCTGGTGGCTGTCTGACCTCGTTTGCACCGTCGAAGACGGCAAGATGGTGGAGCGGAAGGGGATCGAACCCTCGACCTTCGCATTGCGAACGCGACGCTCTCCCAGCTGAGCTACCGCCCCACATCAGACGCCTAGTGTAACTGGGCACGGGGCCGCGTGCCAAGGGGGCAGTGCAACATCGGCAGCGCCGGGGCAGGGGACCGGTCGGGCCGGAAAACGTGTTCGCCTTTTGTCTACAGCGCGCGCATGGAGTCGATATACTCAACGGCCGAAATCCCCCGCGGTGATTTCGTTCCGGACGAAATATACCGTCCGCCTCATACCTTTTTACCTAAAGACAGGTCTTTTACACATGACGGAAGTTCGCAACTTGCAACAGATCGCCGAAGCCAAGGCCAAGCTGCAGGAAGAAATGCGCAAGCTGGAAGAGCAGGAGCGGCAGGCGCGCGAGGGCGAAACCAATGCGGCGCACGCCAATGTGCTGTCGCTGCTGGAGCAGTTCGCCGAGTTCTTCAGCGCCAAGCAGCGCAACGAGATCGCCGCCTACGTGACCAGCGCAGCGCCCAAGCCGGCCAGCAGCAAGTCCGCCGGCGGCCGCAGCGAGGTCAAGCCGAAGTATCAGTTGCCGCATACCGGCGAAACCTGGTCCGGCCGCGGCCGCACCCCGAAGGCGTTCGCCGCCTGGGAAGGCACCGCCGCCTACAACGAATGGAAGGCGCGCCACCCGGATCTGAAGTTCCCGCTCTTCAAGTACTGAGCGAACGAAAAAGGCCAGGAATTCCTGGCCTTTTTTTATGCCCGATCGTTGACCCGATCGCGCTGCGCGGAAGAGGCGGCGCGATCGGCCCGGCCGCGTCCGCTCAGCGCGTGGCCGCCAGCAGCGGCTGCAGCCGCGGTTCCAGTTCGCGCCGGCGCCAGCCCGCCAGCGGCGCCGGCCATTGCGCGCTTTCCAGCAGGGCTTCCAGGTGCTTGCGCGAAGCGAGCAGGCCGTCGGGCAGGCCGAGTTCGGCGCTGCGCGCGGCCACCGCGTCCTGCAGCCGCTTCAGCGCGGCCTTGTTGTCGTCGCTGGCGGCCAGCGCCTGCGGGGCGTCGGCTTCGTCGGCCAGCGGCGTGGTCAGCGCCTGCCACACCGCATCGCTGAGCTTGCGCGGCGCCTTGGGGTGTTTGTCGAACAGCGCCAGCATGGCCGGTTGGTCCTGCGGCGGGAACCGCGCCAGGGTGGCGGCCAGTTCGTTGTCCAGGATCCAGCTGCGCGGTTTGTCGTTGTGCCGGGCCTGCGCGTCGCGCCAGCGCAGCAGGCGCAGCAGGCGCAATTGCGCGGGGCGGTCCATGAACTGCGCCGAGCGCATGCCCAGGTGAGGCCAGCGTTCGCCGTCGTCGTGCTCGACGGTGCCGAGCAGGCGTTCGCCGTCCTCGTGCAGCCAGTCGCCGCGCTCCAGGGTCTGCAACCGCGCCTGCAGGTTGTCGTGCAGCGCGAACAGATGGCGCACGTCGTCGGCGGCGTACTCCAGCTGCGCCGGCGACAGCGGGCGGCGCAGCCAGTCCGAGCGGGTCTCGCCCTTGGCCAGGTGCACGCCGGTGATCTCCAGCACCAGCTTCTGGTAGCCCATGCCGGCGCCGAGCCCGGCCAGGCCGGCGGCGATCTGGGTGTCGAACAGCGGCCGCGGCAGGGTGCCGCAGGCGCACTTGAAGGCGACCAGGTCTTCGCTGGCGCTGTGCATGATCTTGAGGATGTCCGGGTCGCTCAGCCACGGCGCCAGCGCCTGCGGCATGCCCGGGATCAGCGGGTCGATCAGCAGGATTTCGTCGCCTACGACCATCTGCACCAGCGCCAGTTGCGGCCAGTAGGTCCGTTCGCGGACGAATTCGGTATCCAGGCCGATGCGGGCCGGTCGCTGCGCCAGCCGTTCGCTCAGCTCGGCAGGTTGCTTGATCCAGTAAGGCACGTGATTTCCGTTGACTGCAGGGTTTGCTCAGGCAGGCGAGAATAGCCTAACGTCGCTCCGCCGGCCGCACGGCGCGCCGGACGGGATGGCGTCGCAAGGTCCATGGTTCGGAGGGAAAGTGCGCAGCAGCGGCGTTGTGATGGTCTGGAGCATGCTTGCGGCGGCGCTGGTCGGCTGTGCGCGGCAGCCGTCGGCGCCGGCCGCCGAGACCGCGCCTGCGACCGCCGCTGCCACCGCCACCGCTACGGCGCAGTCGGCGCCGGTCAAGCCGGTGCAGGCGCCCAGCGTGACCATCGGCGGCGAGGATGCGGCCGAGACCGTGGCGCGCTGGCAGCCGCCGTTGCCGACCCTGACGCGCAGCGGCCTGCCGCAGGCGCGGCGCCAGGCGGCGCGCGCGCTGGCCGAAGATCGCCTGTTCGAGGATGCGCAGTCGGCGATTCCGCTGTACCTGGCGATCCGCAGCCTGGCGCCGAACGATCGCGTTGCCCAGGACGGCCTGCGCAAGGCGCGGCGGCGCCTGTTGCAACTCGGCGCGCAGGCGCTGGGCGATCCGGATCTTTCCGAACGCACGCTCGAGCAGGCCGCGCGCATCGCGATGGTGGCGCTGTGGCTGGATGCCGATGACCCGGCGGTGCGGCGCCTGCAGCAGCGGGTGGAGACCGCCTCGCGGGTGCTGGCCTACAACCGCGCCGGCGAGGACGACCTGCGCGGCGGCCGCCTGGGCGAGGACGGCAACGGCGCCCTGGCCAATTTCCGTGAGGCGTTGCTGCTGGATGCGGACGATGCGCGCGCGCGGCAGGGCGTGGCGGCGGTGGAAAGCGCGCTGATCCGTCGCGCCGAGACGGCCGCGGCGGCCTCGGATTTCGCCGCCGCCGGCAGTTGGCTGGCGCGCGCGGCGCGGGTGCGCGAGGACGCGCCCACCGTGCACGACGCGCGCGAGCGCGTGGAGCAGGTGCGGGTGGCGCGCATCGCCGCCTTGCGCGATGCCGGCCTGCGCGATCTGGCCACCCCGGCCGGATTGAAGTCGGCGCGCGAGCGCCTGGGCGACGTGCTGCGCATCGCCGATCCCGGCGACCCGGTGGCGGCGATGCTGCGCGAACGCATCGACCTGGCCACCCACTACGGCAGCTTCCGCCCCGGCCAGGTGTTCACCGACGGCATGCACGACGGCGGGCGCGGCCCGCAGATGATCGTGGTGCCGCACGGCGGCTTCCGCATGGGCGCGGCCGAGACCGAACCCGGCGCCTCGCCGGCGGAGATGCCGCAGCACTACGTGCGCTTCGACCGCGGTTTCGCCATGTCGATCACCGAGGTCACCGTGGCCGAGTTCCGCCGTTTCGTGGAGGCGACCAATGCGCGTCCGCGCGCCACCCGCCGCGGCCATTCGACTGTCTACGACGAACGCAGCGGCAACTTCGTGCGCCGCAACGGCGTTGACTGGCAGTCCGATTACCAGGGCGCGCGGGCGGCGCCGAACAGCCCGGTGATGCACGTCAGCGTGCGCGACGCCGAGGCCTATGCGGCCTGGCTGTCGCAGCAGACCGGGCGGCATTACCGGCTGCCCAGCGAGGCCGAGTTCGAATACGCCCTACGCGCCGGCGGCCGCGGCCGCTATCCCTGGGGCAACGCCGGCACGCCGCCGCGCGGCAGCGGCAACTTCACCGGCGGCGGCGACGTCTCGCCCAGCGGGCGGCACTGGCGCAATGCCTTCGTCGGCTACACCGACGGCTTCTGGGGCCCGGCCCCGGTGGCCAGTTTTTCCGCCAACGCCTGGGGCCTGCACGACATGGCCGGCAACCTCAGCGAGTGGGTCGCCGACTGCTGGCACGCCAGCTATCGCCGCGCGCCGGCCGACGGCGCGGCCTGGTACAACCCGGGCTGCCGCTCGCGGGTGGTGCGCGGCGGCAACTGGGCCAATGCGCCGGAGCAGACCCGCGCGGCCTGGCGGCTGATGCAGGATTCGGACAGCACCAGCGCACGCGTCGGCTTCCGCCTGGTGCGCGGCATTTGACGCCGCCGCGCCGGTGCCGGCGCTAGATTGCCTCACCAGTCAGCGAGGGGGAGTGCGATGAACCAAGTCTTCGGCCGCCAGGGCGGCGAACCGGGAGGCGGCCGCCGTGGACCGCTGGGCGGGGTGCGCTGGCTGGTACTCCTGGGGTTTGCCGTGTATGCCGGGTTCTACTGGTTCTCCAACCGCAGCGAGGATCCGTACACCGGCGAACAGGTGCTGATCGACCGCTCGTTGAATGTGGAGGACGAGAAGGCGCTGGGTTTGCAGGCGTACCAGGAGATCCTGGCGCAGGAACATCCGGTCGATCCGCAGTCGCAGGTGGCGCAGCAGGTGCGTGCGATCGCGCAGCGGCTGATCGCCAAGGTCGACGTGGTCGAGGACGCGCTGGCCGCCGAGCACGGCATGCAGGCCAAGCATTACGCGCGCGGCTTCGACTGGGACGTCAACGTGATCGAGTCCGACCAGGCCAATGCGTTCTGCCTCCCCGGCGGCAAGATAGCGGTCTACACCGGGTTGCTGCCGGTGGCCAAGAACGCCGACGCGATGGCGGTGGTGATGGGCCACGAGATCGCGCATGCGCTGCTGCGGCATGGCGCGCAGCGCATGGCCCAGCAGAAGCTGACCCAGATCGGGCAGATGGCCGGCGCCGCCGGCGGCCTGGATCCGCAACAGCAGCAGATGGCGATGGCGGCGATGGGCTATGGCTACCTGCTGCCGTACGCGCGCAGCCACGAGACCCAGGCCGACGAAGTGGGCCTGATGCTGGCCGCGGCGGCCTGTTTCGACCCGCGCGAGGCGGTGCCGCTGTGGGAGCGGATGAGCGCCAGCAGTGGCGGCCAGGCGCCGCCGGAGTTCGCCTCCACCCATCCCAATCCGGGCACCCGCATCCAGAACCTGCAGGCGCTGATGCCCAAGGCGCTGGAGTACCGGCAGCGCTTCTGCGAGTCCGCGCGTGGTGCTCCGCAGTAAGCGCTGCCGTCGCCGCACGCGTTGGCTGCCTTGTCGCTGAACGCGGCGCGCTTATCCACGCTCGCGTGCACGGCGGCGGGCGCATGATGCGCTCCACACCATCGGGAGCACTGCCATGAAACGCCTGCTGCTGTCCTCCCTCGTCGCCACGGCCGTGCTGGCCGGCTGCGCCACCAACCGGCTCAGCGACGACGAGCGTCTGACCCTGTACCGCGCCCACGCCGGTGCGCCGGTGCGCGACTTCCAGTACTTCAACCGGCTCAGTGGCTGGACCGCACTCGGCGACAGCGCGCTGGCGGTGTGGACGCGCCCGAACCAGGCCTATCTGCTGGAATTCGCCGGCACCTGCCAGGACCTGGATTTCGCCCCCAGCATCGCCATCACCCATTTCGGCAGCCAGGTCTCGGCGAAGTTCGACGACGTGCTGGTGCTCGGCGGCGGCCCCGCCGCGATTCGCCTGCCGTGCCGCATCGACAGCATCCGCCCGCTCGACGTCAAGGCGCTGCGAACCTCGGAGAAGGAACTGCGCGAGGCCAAGGTGCAGGAGCGGGCGCAGCAGGCGCCTGGGAGCTGACGCAGTGCCGGGATTCGGGATTCGCGAGGCGGTGCGCGCGGTGGTGCGGCTAGTGTGATGTCGCGCTGTCGCTTGCTGGTGCAGCCTGTTGCGTCAGGTGCACTGCAAGGTGCTGTGCGGCACGCCCTTATGGCCCCGGGGCGCACGCTTCAGCCGCGACGGGTATTACCGGTAAGGCCGTGTCGCGGCTGAAGCCGCTCCTGGAGATCGGGTGAGGTGCGACGAACGCAGGCGCTTGGCGGTGTCTGAGCGTCGGTGCGTGCGCGTGACGCGACGACGCGGTGGTGCTCAGGAGGCCTGGTCGGGCGCCACGTAGCCGTCGGGCTTGTCGGCGCCGCCCTGGAACAGGAACTTCTCCAGTTCCGCTTCCAGGAACGCGCGGTGCTTGGGATCGCGCGGCGACAGCCGGTTCTCGTTGATCAGCATGGTCTGGTGCGCCAGCCAGGCCTGCCAGCCGGCCTTGCCGATGTGCGCGAACACACGCTTGCCGAGCTCGCCGGGATAGGGCACGTAATCGAGCCCTTCGGCGTCGCGTTGCTGGTACTGGCAGAAGACGGTGCGGGACATGGCAATTCCTGGCGGTGCGTGCGGCGGCGCGCGCTGGCGCGCTAGAGGCCGTCGAGCAGTTTGCGGATCGGTGCGGGCAGGCCCAGCGTCGACAGGTCGGCGCGCGCCACCCAGCGCAGGTCGTCATTGTCGCCCAGCGCATCGCCCATGGCGACCTTGCGCAGGCGCAGTGGCTGCAGATGCAGGCGGTAATGGCTGAAGGTGTGCACGATCGGCGGCAGCGCTTCGGCGTCGTCGTAGGCGCGCCCGCGCATCCAGCGCGCGTACCAGGCGCGCAGCTCGCTGTCGGTGTCGGCCTGCGGCAGGGTCCACAGCGAGGCCCAGATGCCGGTCGGCGGCCGCCGCTGCAGCAGCAATTCGCCGGCGGCGTTCTCCAGCAGCAGCGCCAGCGCCTCGCGCTCGGGCAGGGTCTTGCCCGGCTTGGGCGTGGGCAGCGCCTCGACCAGGCCGTCGCGGCGCGCCACGCAGTCGTCCTGCAGCGGGCACAGCACGCAGGCCGGGTTGGCGCGGGTGCACAGGGTGGCGCCGAAATCCATCTGCGCCTGGGTGTAGTCGGCCATGCGCCCGTCCGGCACGGCGGCCACGTGGTCGTGCGCGAGCGCCCACAGCGGCTTTTCCACCGCCGGCAGGCCGGGATAGCCGGCGATGCCGTGATAGCGGGTCAGCACGCGCTTGACGTTGCCGTCGAGGATCGGGAAACGGTCGTTCCAGGCCTGGCTGAGGATCGCGCCGGCGGTGCTGCGGCCGATGCCGGGCAGCGCGTGCAGGGCCTCGAAATCGCGCGGCAGCTCGCCGCCGTGCAGTTCCACGCAGCGCTTGGCGGCGGCATGCAGGTTGCGCGCACGGGCGTAGTAGCCGAGCCCGGCCCATTGCGCCATCACCGCGTCGTTGTCGGCGGCGGCCAGGTCGGGCAGGGTCGGGAAGTGCTGCAGGAAGCGCAGGAAATAGGGGATGACCACCGCCACCTGGGTCTGCTGCAGCATGATCTCCGACAGCCACACCCGGTACGGACTGCGCGGATGCTGCCAGGGCAGGTCATGGCGTCCGTGGCGGTCGAACCAGGCGAGCAGGCGGGTAGGGAAGGTGTCAGAGGGCTGGCGCATGCTGGCATCTGAGTTCCTTCTCCCCTCGGGAGAAGGTGCCCCGAAGGGGCGGATGAGGGTACGGGCGAAGCCTGGTGCGGTTTGGGTAGTGCGCATGCCGGCATGGCGGGCTCCGCCGCACCCTCACCCCAACCCCCGCTCCGCGCCCCGGCCCGCGCTGGCGGCGCGGGCGCTCCAGGGCACGCGCGCCAGTGGCGCGCAAGCCGTGCCCAGTCGCCCCAGTGGGAGAGGGGCTCAGGATCAGGCACCCAAGGCGTCGGGCAGCAACGCGTCGACGAAGGCTTCGGCGTCGAACACGCGCAGGTCTTCGGGGCGCTCGCCGATGCCGGCGAAGCGGATCGGGATGCCGAATTCGCGGGCCAGGGCGAACACCACGCCGCCCTTGGCGGTGCCGTCGAGCTTGGTCACCACCAGACCGGTGACGCCGACCGCGGCGTGGAACTGGCGCAGCTGCGACAGCGCGTTCTGGCCGGTGGTGCCGTCGATGACCATCAGCACCTCGTGCGGCGCGCTGGGATCGAGCTTGCCGAGCACGCGGCGGATCTTGCCCAGTTCGTTCATCAGCCCGGTCTGGGTGTGCAGGCGGCCGGCGGTGTCGGCGATCAGCACCTCGGTGCCGCGCGCCTTGCCGGCCTGCAGCGCATCGAAGGCCACCGAGGCGGCGTCGGCGTTCTGGCCCTGCGCGATCACGCTCACGCCGTTGCGCTCGCCCCAGGCCTGCAGCTGCGCCACCGCGGCGGCGCGGAAGGTGTCGCCGGCGGCCAGCATCAGGCTGTGGCCCTCGTCCTTGAAGCGCTTGGCCAGCTTGCCGATGGTGGTGGTCTTGCCGACGCCGTTGACGCCGACGGTGAGCACCACGAAGGGCTTGGCGTTGCGGTCGATCTGCAGCGGCCTGGCCACCGGCTGCAGGATCGCCAGCAGGTCGGCGCGCAGCGCCTGCTGCAGCGCCCTGGCGTCGGCGAACTCGCGCGCCTTCATGCGCTTGCGCAGGCTCTCGATCAGCGCGGTGGTGGCGGGGATGCCGACGTCGGCGGTGATCAGCGCGGTCTCGATCTCGTCGAGCAGGTCGTCGTCGAGCTTGGGATTGCGCGAGAACAGACTGCCGACGCTGCGCGCGAAGCTGCTGTTGCGCAGCCGCTCGCGCCAGCCGGGCTTGCCGGCCGGCGCAGCGGGCAGCGCGTCGCTGCGGACCAGGTCGGCGTCGGCGGCAGGCACGGACACCGCGACGGGCGGCTGGGCGGGGGCGGGCGTCGGCTGCGGCACGCTCGGCACCGGCGCGGCGGCCGGCGCCGGCACATAGGCCTGCGGCGGCGTGGGCGCTGCGGGCGGCAGCGGCGTCGATTGCGGCTGCGGGACCGCGACCGGGGCCGGCGCCTGTACGGCGTGTTCGGCGTGTTCGGCGACCGGCGCGGGCGTCGGTTCCGGGGTGGCGGCGGGTGCGGGAGCGGTAGGCGCTGCCTCAGCGATGGGCGGCGCCGACGGCGCAGGCGCAGCGGGTTCGGCGCTTGCCGGCTTGGGGAAGGCGGCGGCCAGTTCCTCGATGCTGTAGCGCTGCGTGCGGCTCTCGCCGGCGTTGTCCTGGGGCTTGTTGCGGCGGAATAGGCTGACCATGGATGACGCGTGGACCGGAAACGAAGAATGCTACCACTTGCGACCTGAGCGGCCGGTGCAGCGGGGGCTGGCTGGGATGGTCGGCAAAGTGGAATTCGTGCCTCACGACCGTGTGTGCGTGCATTGGCGCGGCGCTTGTCCCAATTGGCGGGCTAGCTGCAACCGTGGTGTTCAAAGTGAAGTGCGGTCGCAGGGTGGAGGTGCAGACATGTCATGGCATTTCAATGCGATCGGCTGTGCCGGACCCTCACCCCAACCCCTCTCCCGGAGGGAGAGGGGCTTTAGCATCCTCTCTCCTTGCGGGAGAGGCTGCCCCGAGGGGCTGAAGCTGCTTCTATAGCCGCATCCGCATCCGCATCCGCATCTGCAGTGCAGCCATCCCAACGCCCGCATTCAGCAACCAATCCCGATTCCCCAATCCCCATTCCCGGCTTTTCACAGCTTGCCCTTCATCGACCGGTAGTCGCGCGGGGTCATGCCCACGGTGGCCTTGAACTGGCGGGCGAAGGCGCTCTGGTCGGCGAAGCCGCACAACTGGCCGATGCTGGCGATGCTGTCGTCGCCGTGCAGCAGGCGCATCGCCGCTTCGATGCGCATCTTGGTCAGCAGTTGCTGCGGAGTCAGCTGGAACACGCGGCGGAAGTGTCGCTCCAGTTGCGCCACCGACAGCTCGGCCAGGTCGGCCAGGGTCTGCACGCGCAGGTTGTCGCCGTAGTGCGCCTGCATGTGTTCCATGGCGCGGCTGATGCGCTCGTAGGCGGAATGGCGGTTGTCCGGCTGGCCCAGGTCGCGGGAGATGCCGACCACGCCGATCACCTCCTCGCCCTCGCACAGCGGGCGCTTGAAGGTCAGGCACCAGCCGGGGGTGCGATTCGGGAACAAGTGCACTTCCAACTGGTTCTCGATCACCTCGCCGCACAGCACGCGCCGGTCCTGCATCAGGTAGCTGCCGCCCAGCGGCAGCGGGAACACGTCCGCAGCCGACTTGCCGATCAGGTCGGCGCGGTATTTCTTGCCCAGCCGCCGCACCAGGGTCAGGTTGACGTGGGTGTAGCGGCCGTCGCGGTCCTTCACGAAGAACACCACGTCCGGCAGGGCGTCGAACAGCGTCTGCAGTTCCAGTGCCGAAATCAGAGTGTCCATGGCGTTCACCTGCGGAAGTGGGCGGCGGTGCGGGCGCGCCGCCGCGCGTCCCCCGAATGCCGATGCTAGCCTAAGTCGGCGCCCTGGGGCGTCGCCGGGTTGTGCGAACTTCCGCATTGGCGACAGGCAAACGCTGCTAGCCGGCGGCGGTGCCGAATGTGAGCATGGCTCCATGCATACACTCGATGTCATCGACTCGCACAGCGCCGGCGAACCGACCCGTGTCGTCGTCTCCGGCTTCCCCGATCTGGGAACCGGTTCCCTGGCCGAGCGCCGGGAGCTGTTCCGCACGCGCTTCGACGCCTGGCGTAGCGCCATCGCCTGCGAACCGCGCGGCTCGGACACCATGGTCGGCGCGCTGCTGCTGCCGCCGGTGGCCGCCGATGCCTGCGCGGCGGTGATCTTCTTCAACAACGTCGGCTACCTGGGCATGTGCGGCCACGGCACCATCGGCCTGGTGCGCACGCTGGCCGAGCTGGGCCGGCTGAGTGCGGGCACGCACCGCATCGAGACGCCGGTGGGCACGGTCGGCGTGGAACTGCACGCCGACGGCCGCGTCTCGGTCGACAACGTCGAGAGCTACCGCCATGCCACCGGCGTCGAAGTGCAGGTGCCCGAGTACGGGCGCGTGCGCGGCGACGTCGCCTGGGGCGGCAACTGGTTCTTCATCACCGAACAGACGCCGTGCGCGCTGGAACTGCGCCACCAGCGCGCGCTGACCGCTTACACCGAGGCGGTGCGGCTGGCGCTGGAGGCGGCGGGCATCCGCGGCGCCGACGGCGGCGAGATCGACCACATCGAGATCAACGGGCCGGCGCCGGACGCCAGCGCCGATGCGCGCAACTTCGTGCTGTGCCCGGGCCTGGCCTACGACCGGTCGCCCTGCGGCACCGGCACCAGCGCCAAGCTGGCGTGCCTGGCCGCCGACGGCAAGCTGGCGCCGGGCCAGGTGTGGCGGCAGCAGGGCATCCTCGGCAGCGTGTTCGAGGGCAGCTACACGGCCGGTGCGCGCGGGGTACTGCCGCGCATCACCGGGCAGGCCTACATCACTGCGCGCGCGCAGTTGTCGATCGATCCGCAGGATCCGTTCGCCTGGGGCATCGGCGCCGCATGAGCGGTTTCGACCTGATCGTCGTCGGCGCCGGCATCGTCGGCGCGGCCTGCGCCGATGCGGCGGCGGCCGCCGGCCTGCGCGTGGCGATCGTCGAGTCGGGCAGTATCGGCGGCGGTTCCACCGCCGCGGCGATGGGGCACCTGGTGGCGATGGACGACGATCCGGCGGAACTGGCGCTGTCGGCGTACTCGCTGCGTTTGTGGGAAGAATTCGCGCCGCTGCCGGAGGCCGAGTTCAGCCGCTGCGGCACGCTGTGGGTGGCGCGCGAGGCGCGCGAACTGGAGGCGATTCCGGCCAAGATCCAGCGGCTGGCCGCGGCCGGCGTGCACGCCGAAGCGCTCGATGCGCAGCGCTTGTACCAACTGGAGCCGGCGCTGGTGCCGGGCCTGGCCGGCGGCATGCGCGTGGCCGCCGAGGCGGTGGTGTATCCGCCGCGGATGGCGCGCTACCTGGTCGAGCGTGCCTGCGCCGCCGGTGCGCAGCTGTACGCCGGGCGTCGCGCCACTGCGCTGGCCGATGCCGGCGTGCGTCTGGACGACGGCAGCGCGCTGCATGGCCCGGTGCTGGTCGCCACCGGCTGCGCCGTGCCGGAGCTGTTGCCGGAACTGCCGATGCGCGCGCGCAAAGGGCAACTGGTGATCACCGACCGCTATCCGGGCTTCGTCGCCCATCAATTGCTGGAACTGGGCTACGCCGACAGCGCGCACGGCAGCGACGGCAGCAGCGTGGCGTTCAACGTGCAGCCGCGGCCGACCGGGCAGATCCTGATCGGCTCCTCGCGCGAATTCGATGCGACCGACCGCACGGTGTCGATGCCGATGCTGCAGCGGATGCTGGAGCGCGCCTTCGCGTTCCTGCCGGGCCTGCGGCAACTGCAGGCGATCCGGGTGTGGACCGGCCTGCGTCCGGCCACGCCGGACGGACGCCCGTACCTGGGCGCGGTGCCGGAGCGGCGCGACGTGTGGGTCGCGGCCGGCCACGAGGGCCTGGGCGTGACGACGGCGCTGGGCAGTGCGCGCCTGCTGCTGGACCAGTTGCTGCAGCGGCCCACGGCCATCGACGCGGCGCCGTACGCGCCGGGGCGGGCGCTGGCATGAGCGCGCGCATGTTGCGCCTGCAGGTCGACGGCCGCGATGTCGAAGTGCCTGATGGCAGCAGCGTGGCCGCGGCGGTGGCGCAGGTGGCCACGCATTTCCGCCGCTCGCGCAGCGGCCAGCCGCGCGCGCCGCTGTGCGGCATGGGCGTGTGCGCCGAGTGCCGGGTGCGCATCGACCGCGTCGGCCAGTTGCGCGCCTGCATCACCCCGGCGCGCGACGGCATGCAGGTGTGGACCGATGGCTGAGCCGCGCACCCACTTCGAGGTCTTGGTGATCGGCGCCGGGCCGGCCGGGCTGGCGGCGGCGCTGGCCGCGGCCGGGCATGGCCGCCGCGTCGGCCTGGTCGATCTGCAGGCGCGTGCCGGCGGGCAGATCTGGCGCCACGACGTGGCCCAGGCGCCGCCGCGCCTGGCCGCGCGCACCCTGGCGCAACTGGCGGCCAGCGCCGTGACGTTTCTGCCGCAGACCCAGGTGCTGCTGGCGCAGGACCGGCAACTGCTCACCGATGGACCCGATGGCCCGCGCTGGCTGGGCTACGACGCGCTGGTGCTGGCCACCGGCGCGCGCGAGTTGCTGTTGCCGTTCCCGGGCTGGACCCTGCCCGGGGTGACCGGTGCAGGTGGCGCGCAGGCGCTGGCCAAGCAGGGCTGGCCGCTGCGCGGGCGGCGCGTGCTGGTCGCCGGCAGCGGGCCGCTGCTGCTGGCCTCGGCGGCGACGCTGCATCGCCACGGCGCGCAGGTGCTGGGCATCGTCGAACAGGCGCCGTGGCGCGCGCTGGCCGCGTTCGCCGCGCAGCTGCCGCTGCGTTGGCCGGACAAGGCGCTGCAGGCGCTGGCGCTGCGCACGCAACTGGCCGGGGTCGGCTACCACGCCGGCAGCGTGGTGCTGGCCGCGTACGGCGAGGGCCGCGTGCAAGAGGCGGAGATCGACGGCCCGCGCGGCCGCCGCCGTCTCGCCTGCGATCAACTGTCGGTGGGCTACGGCCTGGTGCCGAACGTGGAATTGGCGCAACTGCTGGGCTGCCGGCTGGGCCGCAGCGGCGCGCATCCGTGCGTGGCGGTGGATGCGCAACTGCGCACCAGCGTCGACGGCGTGTACGCCGCGGGCGAGGCGCTGGGCATCGGCGGGCGCGATTGCGCGCGGGTGGAAGGCGCCATCGCCGGCCATCTGGCCGCCGGCCAGGACGCCGCTGCGCAGGCGCTGCAGCCGCAGCGGCGCCGCGCGCGCGCCTTTGCTGAACTGCTGCAGCGGCAGTTCGCGCTGGACCCGCGCATCCACGCGCTGGCCGCGCCGGACACGCTGGTGTGCCGCTGCGAAGACGTGCCGCTGTCCGCGCTGCAGGGCCATGCCGACCTGCGCGACGCCAAGCTGGCCTCGCGCTGCGGCATGGGCGCCTGCCAAGGTCGCATTTGCGGCAGCGCGCTGACCGAGCTGGGGCTGGCCGCGCGCGCCGCCGATTTCTCCGACGACGGCCGCCGGCCGCCGCTGTTCCCGGCGCGGCTGGACGCGCTGGCCCATCCCTGTCCGGACCCCGGTCCGCACACCGCTTGCGCCGCGCCGTCGCGCGCGGCATCCCTTCGCAACTCTCCACAAGGTGTACATCCATGAGCAAGGCTTCCTTCTGGTACGGCGTGCTGCCGGCCATCACCACCCCCTTCAACGCCGACGGCAGCATCGACCACGCGTTCCTGGCCAAGCATGCGCAGCTGATGATCGACGCCGGCTGCACTGCGATCGTGCCGCTGGGCTCGCTGGGCGAGGCGGCTACGCTGAGCTTCGACGACAAGCTGGCGATCCTGAAGACCCTGGTGCAGGCGGTCGACGGCCGCATCCCGGTGGTGCCGGGCATCGCCGCGCTGTCCACCGACGAGGCCGTGCGCCTGGCGCAGGCGGCCAAGCAGGTCGGCTGCGGTGGCCTCATGGTGCTGCCGCCGTATGTGTATTCCACCGACTGGCGCGAAATGGGCGCGCACATGCGCGCGGTGATCGCCGCCACCGACCTGCCGGCGATCCTGTACAACAACCCGATCGCCTACAAGACCGATTTCAGCCCGGCGCAGATCGCCGAGCTGGCCGCCGAATTCCCGAACCTGCAGGCGGTCAAGGAATCCTCCGGCGACGTGCGCCGCTTCGCCGCGCTGGGCGAGCTGCTCGGCGACCGCCTGGTGCTGCTGGTGGGCATGGACGATGCGATCGTCGAAGGCCTGAGCATGGGCGCCAAGGGCTGGATCGCCGGCCTGGTCAACGCCTACCCGAAGGAGTCGGTGAAGCTGTTCGAGCTGGCCCGCGACGGCGGCTACCCGGCGGCCAAGGCGCTATACGACTGGTTCCTGCCGCTGCTGCGCCTGGACACCGTGCCCAAGTTCGTGCAGCTGATCAAGCTGGTGCAGGAGAAGGTCGGCCTGGGCAGCGAGCGCGTGCGCGCGCCGCGGCTGGTGCTGGAAGGCGCCGAGCGCGAGGCCGCGCTGAAGGTCATCGACCACGCCATCGCCACCCACCCTGGGCACTGAGATGAGCACGCAACCGCTGTTGCTGGCCGGCCATTGGCAGGCCTCGCTGGAAGAGCGCGGCAGTTTCCGCGCCGAGGACCCGCGCGACGGGAGCGAGTTCGGCCCGTCGTTCCCGATCAGCGGCGCCGCCGACCTGGAAGCGGCGCTGAGCGCGGCGGCGCTGAGCGCCGATGCGCTGGCCGCGGCTGCGCCGGAACGCATCGCCGGGTTCCTGGATGCGTACGCGGACGCGATCGACGCCGACGTCGAGCGCCTGGTGGCGCTGGCCCATGCCGAAACCGGCCTGCCGGTGGAGCCGCGCTTGGCCAAGGTGGAACTGCCGCGCGCCAGCGGGCAGTTGCGCCAGGCCGCACAGGCAGTGCGCAGCCACAGCTGGGCGCAGCCGGTGATCGACACCGCGGCCGGCCTGCGCGCGCAGCTGGGGCCGCTGCACAAGCCGGTGCTCGTGTTCGGCCCGAACAATTTCCCGTTCGCGTTCAACGCGGTGGCCGGCAGCGATTTCGCCTCGGCCATCGCCGCGCGCAATCCGGTCATCGCCAAGGCGCATCCCTCGCATCCGGCCACCAGCCAGCGCCTGGCCCAGCTCGCGCACCAGGCGCTGCTGGCCAACGACCTGCCGGCGGCGACGGTGCAGTTGCTGTATCACTTCGACAGCACGCTGGGCCTGGAACTGGCAGGCGATCCGCGCCTGGGCGCGATCGGTTTCACCGGCAGCCGTGCCGGCGGGCTGGCGCTGAAGGCCGCCGCCGACCGCGCCGGGGTGCCGGCCTACGTCGAGTTGTCCAGCGTCAATCCGGTGTTCCTGCTGCCGGGCGCGCTGGCCGAACGCGGTGCGGCGCTGGCGCAGGAGTTCTTCGCCTCCTGCACCATGGGCAGCGGCCAGTTCTGCACCAACCCGGGCATCGTGGTGGTGCCCGAGGGCGAGGCCGGCGATGCCTTCGTCGCCGCGGCCACCGCGCATTTCGCCGCGGCTGCGCCGGCGCTGCTGTTCTCGCGCGGCGTGCTGGAGCATCTGCAGCGCAGCGTGGGCACGCTGCGCGATGCTGGCGCCACGGTGCTGGCCGGTGGCGAGGCCGATGCCGGCCCCGGCTATCGGCATGCGCCGACCCTGCTGCAAGTGTCGGCCGAGGCCTTCCTGCAGCAGCCCGAGGCGCTGCAGACCGAGGCGTTCGGCCCGGTCAGCCTGATCGTGCGCAGCGGCGGGTTGGGGCAGTTGACCGCCCTGGCGCGCAGCTTCGAGGGCAATCTCACCGGTACGCTCTATCGCGCCGCCGATGGCAGCGACGACATGGCCTTCGCCGCGCTGGCCGCGGCGCTGCGTCCGCGGGTCGGCCGCCTGATCTGCAACAAGATGCCGACCGGCGTGGCGGTGAGCCCGGCGATGAACCATGGCGGCCCGTATCCGAGCACCGGCCATCCGGGCTTCACTGCCGTCGGCATGCCCGCGGCGATCCGCCGCTTCGCCGCGCTGCACAGCTATGACGGCGTGCCCGACGCGCTGCTGCCGCCCTTGCTGCGCGATCGCAATCCCGGCGGCGTGCAGCGCTTGATCGACGGCAGTTGGAGCACCGCCGACGTGGAGCCGCGCGCATGAGCGAGCAGGCCCAGATCGGCGGGTTGACCCTGGAGCAGGCGCACGCACAACTGGCGCCGTGGCCGCACCGCGCGCCGGCGATCCAACAGCAGGAGTACCGGCAGCGCCTTGCCAACGCGCGTGCGCTGATGCGTGCGCACGGTGCCGACGCGCTGCTGATCGGCGCCGGCGCCTCGCTGCGCTATTTCACCGGCGTGCCGTGGGGCGCAAGCGAGCGCCTGGTGGCGATGTTGCTCACCGCCGAAGGCGATCCGCTGCTGATCTGCCCGGCGTTCGAGGAAGGCTCGCTGGACGCGGTGCTGTCGGTGCCGGTACGCAAGCGCCTGTGGCAGGAACACGAGGATCCGCACGCGCTGGTCGCCGAGGCCTTGCTGGAACTGGACGCGCAGAGCCTGGCGCTGGACCCGGGCGTGGCCTTTGCGGTGCACACCGGGCTGACGGCGGTGCTGGGGCGGATCGCCATCCGCGATGCGGCGGCGATCGTCGACGGTTGCCGCATGCGCAAGTCGCCGGCGGAACTGGCGCTGATGCAGCAGGCCTGTGACATGACCCTGCACGTGCAGCGGCTGGCCGCCGGGCTGATCCACGAAGGCATCACCACCGCGGAACTGACCCGCTTCATCGACCAGGCGCACCGCGCGCTCGGTGCCGACAACGGCTCGACCTTCTGCATCGTGCAGTTCGGCCATGCCACCGCGTATCCGCACGGCATTCCCGGCGTGCAGGCGCTGCGCCCGGGCGAACTGGTGCTGATCGATACCGGCTGCACGGTGCAGGGCTACCACTCCGACATCACCCGCACCTACATCTTCGGCGAGCCCAGCGAGAAGCAGCGACGCATCTGGCAACTGGAGCACGACGCGCAGGCGGCGGCCTTCGCCGCGGTGCGGCCGGGCGTGGCCTGCGCGGTGGTGGACGAGGCCGCGCGCAAGGTGCTGCAGCGTGCCGGGCTCGGCCCGGACTACCAGTTGCCGGGGCTGCCGCATCGCACCGGCCACGGTTGCGGCATGAGCATCCACGAGGCACCGTACCTGGTGCGCGGCAATGCGCTGGCGCTGGCCCCGGGCATGTGCTGCAGCAACGAGCCGATGATCGTGGTGCCGGGCGAGTTCGGTGTGCGCCTGGAGGATCATTTCTACGTCACCGAGGACGGCGCGCAGTGGTTCACGCCCCCGTCGCCGGCGATCGACCGGCCGTTCGCCTGATGCGTAGGGCGGCCGCCTGCAACGTTTGCGCGGCGGCCGCCGCGGTGTGTCACGGGCGCGTGCCGCCCTGCGGAGTTCCTCGATGAAGCACATACGTCTGCCCGTCGTCGGCATGCTGGCACTGGCCCTGCTGAGTGCCTGTCAGCCGTCGGCACCGTCGGCGCCTTCCACGCCGGCGGCAACGGCGCCGGCCAAGGCAAGCACCTCGCCGTCGCAGGCCTTCGCCGCGCTGCTCGACGCGCAGTGGCAGTACCAGCTCGAACACCATCCGGAGTTCGCCAGCATCATCGGCGACAGCCGCTACAACGATCGCTGGAGCGACTATTCGCTCGCCGCGCTGGAGGCCGAACGCCAGGCCACCGCTGCGTTCCTGGCGCGCTTCGATGCGATCGATGCCAAGGCGCTGTCGGCGCAGGAGCGGTTGAGCCTGCAGATGATGCAGCGGCAGTTGCGCGACCGGCTGGAGGCGATCGCGTTGAAGAACGACGAGATGCCGCTGGAGCCGGTCGGCGGCATCCAGGTGGCGTTGCCGGGCTATGCGCAGGCGTTCCCGTTCGCCAGCGTCAAGGACTACGAGGACTACATCAAGCGCCTGCAGGCGATCCCGGCGCTGCTCGATCAGGTGGTGGCGTTGTCGCGCGCCGGCGCCAGGGACGGGCTGGTGCAGCCGAAGTACCTGCTCGAGCGCATTCCCGCGCAGGTACGCGAGATCGCCGCACCGGCCGGGGCCGACAGTCCGTTCGCCGCGCCGCTGCAGCAGTTCCCCGCGGCAGTGCCGGAGGCCGAGCGGCCGCGCCTGCGCGCGGCGATGATCGCGGCGATCGACCAGCAGGTGCGCCCGGCCTATCGCAAGCTCGCCGACTTCGTCGCCGACGAATACGCGCCGCAGGGCCGTGTCCACGAAGGCCTGTGGTCGCTGCCCGATGGTGCGCGCCGCTACCGCTTCGCGATCCACACCCAGACCACCACCGATCAGTCGCCCGAGCAGATCCACCAGACCGGCCTGGCCGAGGTCGCGCGCATCGAGGGCGAGATGGGCGTCATCGCCAAGCAGCTCGGCTATGCCGACCTGCCGGCGTTGCGTCAGGCGGTGGCCCATGACCGCAAGTTCTTCGCCAGTTCGTCCGAGCAGATCCTGCAGCGCTACCGCGACGACATCGCGCAGATGCAGCCGCAGTTGACCAAGCTGTTCGGCACCTTGCCGAAGACGCCGCTGGAGGTGCGCGCGATGCCGGCGTTCCGTGCCACCGCGCCCGGTGCCGAGTACTGGCAGAGCGACGCGCAGGGCAGCAAGCCGGGGCTGGTGATGGTCAACACCAGCGACTACGCGCACCGTACCCTGGTCAACATCGAGGCCACCGCCTACCACGAGGGCGTGCCCGGTCATCACCTGCAGATCTCGCTGGCGCAGACCCTGCCGCTGCCGCCGTTCCGCCAACAATCCAGCTACAACGCCTACGTGGAAGGCTGGGCGCTGTACGCCGAGAAGCTGGGCAAGGAGGTGGGCTTCTACCGCGATCCGTACAGCGACTACGGCCGCCTGGCCGGCGAACTGCTACGCGCCAACCGACTGGTGCTGGATACCGGCGTCCACTACAAGCGCTGGACGCGGCAGCAGATGATCGACTTCTTCCACGCGCATCCGTCCGACGACGAGCCCAGCATCCAGGCCGAGACCGATCGCTACATCGTCTGGCCGGGCCAGGCACTGGGCTACAAGCTCGGCGAACTGGACATCCTGGCGCTGCGCGAGAAGGCCAGGCGCGCGCTGGGCGAGCGCTTCGACATCCGCGCCTTCCACGATGCCATCCTCGGCGGCGGCGCGATGCCGCTGGACCTGCTGGACGCGCGCATCGATGCCTGGATCGCCCAGGTCCAGGCCGGCACCCCCGCCACTTCGGAGACTTCGCGATGACCTCCCGTTCCCGACTGCGCACGGCGCTGGCCCTGGCCATCGCGTGCACCCTGGCCTGGCAGGGTGCTGCCGCCGCCGCGCCGGCAAAGACCGCCGCGCCGGCGGCCGCTGCCCCCGCCGGCGATGCCGGCGCGCGCTTCAAAGCGCTGTACCAGCGCGAGTGGAAATGGCGCCAGGAGCAGTTCGCCGGCGCCGACGACGAGGACGCGCAGGGACAGGCCGCCGATCACCTGCCCAAGGTCGATCCGGCCACCCAGGCGCAGCGCACCGCCTACTGGCAGCAGACGCTGCATGATCTGGATGCGATCGACCCGGCGCAGTTGTCGGCGCAGGACCAGGTGAACTACCAGGTCTATCGCCAGCAACTGCAGGTGCTGCTCGACCAGCAGCGGTTCCGCGCCTGGGAAATGCCGTTCAACAGCGACACCGCGTTCTGGAGCGACCTGGGGTTCACTGCGCGCGCCACCCTGCGCAACCGCGAGGACTACCAGCGCTATCTCGGACAGCTCGCCGACATCCCGCGCTACTTCGACGAGCAGATCGCCAACATGCGCGCCGGCCTGGCGCGCGGTTTCGCCCAGCCCAAAGTGACCCTGCAGGGCCGCGACCAGTCGATCGCCGAGGTCGCGCAGGCGCCTGGCGAGACCAATCTGTTCTACACCCCGTTCAAGCAGATGCCGGCGACGATCCCGGCGCCGCTGCAGGCGCAGTTGCGCGCGCAGGCGCGCACGGCGATCGCCCAGCAGGTGGTGCCGGCCTACGCCAAGCTGCTGCGTTTCATGCGCGAGGAATACCTGCCCAAGGCACGCCCGGCGCTGGCCGCCGAATCGCTGCCCGACGGCGCGGCGTACTACCGCGCGCAGATCCGCGAATACACCACGCTCGACCTCAGCCCCGAGCAGATCCACGCGGTGGGCCTGAAGGAGGTGGCGCGGCTGCGCAAGGAGATGGACCAGGCGATCGCCGACAGCGGCTTCAAGACCCCGCCGGGGCAGCAGACCTTCCCGGCGTTCCTGCACTACCTGCGCACCGATCCCAGGTTCTACGCCAAGACCCCGGAAGAACTGCTCAAGGACGCGGCGTGGATCGCCAAGCGCGTGGACGGCAAGATCGGCGACTACATCGGCCGGCTGCCGCGGCAGCGCTTCGCGATCGAGCCGGTGCCGGCGGACCTGGCGCCGTTCTACACCGGCGGGCGCGGTGGCCCGGGTATCTACCTGGTCAACACCTACGACCTGCCGTCGCGGCCGCTGTACAACCTCGCTGCGCTGACCTTGCACGAGTCCTCACCGGGCCATGCGCTGCAGATGCCGTTGGCGGCCGAGCAGGACAACCTGCCGGATTTCCGCCGTTACACCTTCATTTCCGCGTATGGCGAGGGCTGGGCGGTGTACTCGGAATACCTGGGGCAGGAGATGGGGATGTACGACACCCCGTACGACCGCTTCGGCTACCTGACCTACCAGATGTGGCGTGCATGCCGGCTGGTGATCGACACCGGCATCCACCACGATGGCTGGACGCGGGAGCAGGCGCAGGCATTCCTGCGCGACAACACCGCGCTCAGCGAGCACGAGGTGACCACCGAGGTCGACCGCTACATCGCCTGGCCCGGACAGGCGCTGTCGTACTACCTGGGTGAGTTGAAGATCCTGGAACTGCGGCGCAAGGCGGAGCAGGCGCTGGGCGAGAAGTTCGACATCCGCGCGTTCCACGACGCGGTGCTGGAAACCGGTTCGGTGCCGCTGCCGGTGCTGGAGCAGCGCATCGACCGGTTCATTGCCGAGGGTGGGAAATCGCCTTGGTCGAAGGAGGCGGCGAAGCAATAAGCCCCTCTCCCCCCGGGAGAGGGGTTGGGGTGAGGGTTCGGGCGCGAAGCGCATGCGGTGTTTCAGCTGCACGAGGCATCGCTCGGACCCTCATCCGCCCCTTCGGGGCACCTTCTCCCGGAGGGAGAAGGAAAAAGCAAAGCCCCTCTCCCCCCGGGAGAGGGGTTGGGGTGAGGGTCGGGCGCGAAGCGCATGCGGTGTTTCAGCTGCACGAGGCTTCGCTCGGACCCTCATCCGCCCCTTCGGGGCACCTTCTCCCGAGGGGAGAAGGGAAGTAAAAGCCCCTCTCCCTCCGGGAGAGGGGTTGGGGTGAGGGTAGGGAACGCCGCAGATCATCGAATCGCCAGTGACACCAATCCAGCGGGAGACGCCATGGCCGCACAAGGCAAGTTCCACAAGCGCTTGAGCCTCACCGATCTGACCTTCATCGGCTTGGGCTCGATCTTCGGGTCCGGTTGGCTGTTCTCGGCCAGCCACGTCTCGGCGATCGCCGGGCCGGCCGGCATCGTCTCGTGGATCGCCGGCGGCGTGGCGGTGCTGCTGCTGGGCCTGGTGTACTGCGAACTCGGCGCGGCGCTGCCGCGCGCCGGCGGCGTGGTGCGCTACCCGGAGTACTCGCACGGCGTGCTGCTGGGCTGGCTGATGGGCTTCATCACCCTGATCGCCTTCTCCAGCCTGATCGCGATCGAAGTGGAAGCGGCGCGGCAATACGCCGCGGCGTGGTTCCCCTGGCTCAACCAGGCCGGCAGCACTCATCCCAGCGTCGCCGGCTGGCTGCTGCAACTGGCGCTGCTGGTCGCGTTCTTCCTGCTCAACTACTACAGCGTCAAGACCTTCGCCACCGCCAACAACATCGTCAGCGTGTTCAAGTTCCTGGTGCCGGTGCTGGTGATCGTGTTGCTGATGGCGCATTTCGATGCGCGCAACCTGCACGTGCAGGGCTTCGCGCCGTTCGGTGCGGCCGGGGTGGAGGCGGCGATCTCCGCCGGCGGCATCATCTTCGCCTACCTCGGGCTCACGCCGATCGTGTCGGTGGCCAGCGAGGTGCGCGATCCGCAGCGCAACATCCCGATCGCGCTGATCCTGTCGGTGGCACTGTCCACGGTGATCTACGTGCTGCTGCAGCTCGCCTTCCTCGGCGGGGTGCCGGCGCAACATCTGGTCAACGGCTGGGGCGGCATCGACAAGGCGTTCTCGCTGCCGTACCACGATATCGCCCTGGCGCTGGGCATGGGCTGGCTGGCGGCGCTGGTGATCTGCGACGCGATGATCTCGCCCAGCGGCACCGGCAACATCTACATGAACGCCACGCCGCGGGTGGTCTACGGCTGGGCGCGCAGCGGCGGATTCCTGCCGGTGCTGACCAAGGTGGACGCCGCCTCCGGCATCCCGCGTCCGGCGCTGTGGCTGAGCCTGGGCCTGTCGGTGTTCTGGACCCTGCCGTTCCCCTCGTGGGAGGCGCTGATCAACGTGGTGTCGGCGGCGCTGGTGCTGAGCTATGCGGTGGCGCCGGTGACCGTGGCCGCACTGCGGCGCAGTGCGCCGGAGCTGCCGCGGCCGTTCCGGCTGCGCGGCATGGCGCTGCTCGGGCCGCTGTCGTTCATCGTCGCAGGCCTGATCGTGTACTGGTCGACCTGGAACACGCTGTCGTGGCTGCTCGGCCTGCAGATCGCCATGTTCGCGCTGTACGTGCTGTACCGTCTGCCCAACGCCGCCGGCCGTGCGCGGCTGTGGCGGCAGGTGCGCGGTGTGCTGTGGCTGATCGTGTTCTTCGCGCTGGTGTTGGTGGTGTCGCGTCTGGGCACCTTCGGCGGCAGCGGCTGGATCGCGCATCCCTGGGACACGCTGTGCGTGGCCGCGATCGCCTTGGGTTGCTACCACTGGGGTGCGCGCAGCGGCCTGCGTCCGGAGGAACTCGCGTTGGAAGAGGATGACGGGGAGTAGCCGTTGCGTGTGTGGAGAGGCGTAGGACGGTTCTTGTCCCTTTTTGTGGGATTGGCTGCGGCAGACGTCAACGGGAAAGCCCGTCGCGGCTAAAGCCGCTCTACGGGAAACAGCGCGTCATGAGATTTTTGGAAACCGCATGAACAAGTTCGTCGTATCTATCGTCATGGCACTGGCCTGCTGCGCCGGCGCCGCCCAGGCCGCGCCCAGCGTCGCCGACTACCAGCGCTCGCTGGGCCTGCGCGAGGCCTGGATCGGCCTGACCGAGAACGTGACCTGGCCGGCGCAGTGGCGCGACGACGGCGCGTTCTACTACCGCAAGACCGTGCCGGGCGGTTTCGCCTTCGAGGTCGAGGACGTGGCCAGCCAACGCAAGCAGCCGGCGTTCGACCAGGCGCGGCTGGCGCGCGCGCTGGGCGCGGCAACCGGCACCGCCTATCCGGCGCTGCGCCTGCCGTTCGCGCGTTTCGCCTACGTCGCAGAGGGTGGCAAGGCGCAGGCGGCGATCGCCTTCGAGCTCGATGAGACGCCGTGGCGCTGCACGCTCACCACCTACGTCTGCGCGCGTGCCGACCGCGGCCCGCAGCCGCGGCCGCGCGGTTTCGGTGTGGTGCGCGATCTCAGCGTGCCGGCCGATGCCACTCCGCGGCGCTCGCCGGACGGACGCTGGGACGCCTATGTCGACGGCAATGCGCTGATGCTGCGCGCGGTGGCGGACGGCCACACGCTGCGCCTGGCCGACGATAGCCGCAGCGACGATTTCTACGACCCGGAAACGATTGCGTGGTCGCCGGATTCGCAGCGGCTGGCGCTGTACCGGGTGAAGCCCGGCTTTCCCCGCCGCGTCACCCGGGTCGAGGCGGCGCCGCCCGGCGGCGGCCAGCCGATCGTGCGCACGCAGCTGTATCCCAAGCCCGGCGATGCGGTGGATATCGAGCGACCGGTGCTGTTCGACCTCGGCGCGCTGGCGCGCGGCGGCGCGCCCAAGCGCCTGGTCATCGACGACGCGCTGTTCGCCAACCCGTACCAGCTCTCGCCGATCCAGTGGCGCCGCGACAGCGCCAGTTTCGTGTTCGACTACGTGCAGCGCGGCTTCCAGCGCATGCGCGCGATCGCGGTGGATGCGGCCACGGGCAAGGCGCATGTGGCGGTGGGCGAGGACGCCAAGACCTTCGTGTACGCCGACCGCAGCTACCACCACGATGTCGACGGCCTGGGCCAGAAAATCCTCTGGATCTCCGAGCGCGATGGTTGGCGCCACCTGTACCTGTTCGACGGTGCCAGCGGCCGGATCAAGACGCAGATCACCAAGGGCGAGTGGATCGTGCGCGACGTGCTGCGCGTGGACGATGCACAGCGGCGCATCTGGTTCACCGCCAGCGGCATGGATGCGGGCAAGGATCCGTACTATCGGCAACTGTTCGCGGTGGATTTCGACGGCGGCCACCTGACCCGGCTGACCCAGGCCGATGCCGACCACGACGTGGCCATCGCCGACGATGGGCGCCATTACGTGGACGTGTATTCGCGTCCGGACATGGCCCCGGTGATGGAACTGCATGCCATCGACGGGCGCCTGCTGCAGGTGGTCGAGCGCGGCGACATCCGCAAGCTGCAGGCCGCCGGCTGGCGCGCGCCGCAGACCTTCGTCGCCAAGGGCCGCGACGGCAAGACCGACATCTGGGGCATGGTGGTGCGGCCGCGCGACTACGATCCGCACAAGAAATACCCAGTGATCGAGAACATCTACGCCGGCCCGCACGATTCCTTCGTGCCCAAGACCTTCTGGCCGTTCGGCTATCACTCCGGCGGCGACAAGCAGATCGGCATGCAGGCGCAGGCGGACCTGGGCTTCATCGTGGTGATGATCGACGGCATGGGCACCGCCAACCGCTCCAAGGCCTTCCACGACGTGGCCTGGAAGAACCTCGGCGATTCCGGCTTCCCCGACCGCATCGCCTGGCACAAGGCGCTGGCCGCACAGGATCCGTCCTACGACATCGGCCGCGTCGGCATCTACGGCGCGTCGGCCGGCGGGCAGAGCACGCTGGGCGCGCTGGAGCGGCATCCGGACTTCTACAAGGTCGGCGTGGCCTATGCCGGGTGCTACGACAACCGCATGGACAAGATCAGTTGGAACGAGCAGTGGATGGGCTGGCCGGTGGACGCCAGCTATGCCCGCGCCTCCGGTGTGGACAATGCGGCCAAGCTGCGTGGCGACCTGCTGTTGATCGTCGGCGAGCAGGACAGCAACGTCGACCCGGCCTCGACCGCGCAGGTGGTGGACGCACTGATCAAGGCCGGCAAGGACTTCGATCTGCTCGCCGTGCCCGGCGGCGAACACACCGTCGGCCGCTCCACCGGTCCCATCGACTACGTCCAGCGACGCCAGTACGACTTCTTCGTGCAGCATCTGCTGGGGGAGCCGACGCCGCGTTGGAATGGCGTGGACGGACGCGTTACGCGATAAGTAGAGCGCGCCTGCATGAATGTCAGAGATGCCGCCTTCCGGTGGCGGCATCGGATCATTCGGAAATCGTGGATTTAATAAAATCCGGCGTCACAGTTGGCGCCTTTGATCGTCGCTAATGAGCGATTTTTAATGGTGTAGGTTCCGCCATAGGGGAGTCCTATTGCCATGCGCTTTGGATTTGTGACGTAGAACGTCTTTGCGGCTTTGTCGTACGTGACGTTTCTGGGGTCGTCGGTTTCGACATAGACTCTTTTTTCGGCTGCAGGCGTGCCAGAGTATGTGATCGCAAAAAAGATATTGCCGGGGGCGAAGAAATCGCATCCTGTTTCAAGGCCCATGTGTTCTTCGCCAGCGGTGAAGTCATAGGTTACTTTTTCCAAGGGCATGAAGAACCACGAGTTCTCGCCTATTCCGCAATTGCCTGCTCCGGCAATGGAAAACAACGCGCATGCCACGACTGATTTTTTATAAATCTTCATTCTTCTCTCTTGCAAGTGAGTCAAGTGAATCAAGTGGAATTCGATAAGAAATCTAATTTTATTTACTGAATTTTGTATTTCGGAATATATACCCTGAATTTTTAAGGAAAATAAAATTAACAGTTCATTCAAGAGGCGTCAAGATAATTTCATATTTATGACACATTAATTTGGCCGAATGACGTGGCGATCCATCCGCGGTCCGCTGCGAACAGGGCAGCAATATCATCTGACTTCGATCGCACAATTGATGGATGGGTGGATCGCGATCGCCAATACTTCGACGTGTTTCCTTGACCTGTCGGCAGAAGGAGCCCCGCAGGGGCGGATGAGGAGGCGGAGGAGGCATTGGGGTTCGCAGGCATCGCGGCGCTTCCGTACCCTCAGCCCCAACCCTCTCCCGGCGGGAGAGGGGCCTTTGCTCTCGGCGCCGATGCGTTCGCTCCTGCGAATTCCCAATCCCGACTCCCGCCCCTAAAGATGCCGCGAACTCGGCCGATATCCCGGCAAGTCTCCTTGCGCCACGGCCTGCCATGACCGCCATCGCTCCCAGTTCCTCGCTCGCGCTGTCCGGCATGCGCGCTGCCACGTCCGGGCTGCAGGTGCGCGCCAACAACATCGCCAACCTCGCCACCGAGGGCTTCCAGCGTTCGGTCCCGGTGAACCAGGCGAGCGCCGGCGGTGGCGTGGTCGGGCAGGTGCGGCAGGCCGACGGGCAGGGCAGCGATCTGGTCGACGACATGGTCGGCACGCTGACCGAGCGCACCGCGTTCCAGGCCAATGCGCGGGTGCTGCGCGCGGCCGACGACAGCATCGGCAGCCTGCTCGACGTTCTCGCCTAAGCGGGCGGAGGCCAGGTGGCGGGTCGTCGCCGGATCGGTGCGGACGGCGCGTCGGAAGTGCGCTGCGTGACCTGAGGATCCGGACGCGCTCCGCGCGGCCGGATGCGTGCGTTGCAGGCCCGTCAGCCGCAGCCAGGCCACCCGCCTGCGCGGCTATGCGATTTTCCGCATCCATCCTCGGTACAGCGCACAAGACGCTGCGGCGCGCACCGCGCACGATGCGACGATCGCATTGCATCGGGGACGGTAGATGGATCGGAGAGATTTCCTGCGTCAGGGCCTAGCGGTCGGTGCGGTCGCCGGTGTGGAAGTGCTGGCCGGGCGCGCCGCCGCGACACCGGTAGCGGCCAGCGCCGCACGTGCGCCTGCGCCGCCGCAACTGCAGCCGCTGGCGGCCGACACCCTCGCCGGGCACACCCTGCACTGCCGGTTCGTCGAGGCCGGCGCGACCTGGGAGGTGTACGAAGACCTGCGCCAGCCCGACGGCGATCTGACCCTGCGCGGGCCGGGCGGGGCGCTGGTGCTGGGCAAGCGCACCGAAGCGGTGTTCCCTGCGGCGCAGGCCCCGTACTTCGGCATGGCCCTGGCCGAAGTGGCGATGGCCGATGCCGACCTGCTCGCCGATCGCCTGCTGCGCGACGGCGACCCCCGCGCCGACGAGGTGCGCGACGTCGCGCCGCCGCCGGCCTCGCAACTGGATCCCAAGGACTACAACGGGCGCCTGCCGTGGACCACCTTCGTCGGCACCCGCGAGTGCGCCGACACCATGCCGGTGTACCCGGATGGGCGCACCCGCTGCTATCGCGCGATCCAGGCGTTCCCGGAGCTGGGCAAGGACGAGCTGGTGCGGCGCCGCAGCGAAGGCCTGCTCGGCGGCTGGATGCCGGCGGTGCGCAAGGTAGTGCCGGCCGGCGAGGGCCGCTACTACGACATCCTGCTGTTCGCCGACGTGCTGGCCGAGGACCGCTTCGTGGTGCAGACCTGGCACCGCAGTGCGCTGGTGGAGCAAGGCAAGGTCAGCAAGGTCGTGTACGGCTACAGCTATCCCGACTACCCGCCGCGGCGCGGCCCGCGCAGCGCCGAGGATTTCTACCGCGGTCTGCTCGCCTTCGCCGGCTACTGGCAGGCGCAGCTCGCCGACACTGTGCAGGCGCAAACCCCGGATGCGAGTTGGCGCGACATGGCGCGCTTCGCCTTCGCCCGCGAACTGGTGGTGCGTCCGGGCGGCACCTATCCCAAGTACGGCGCGGTGGACCGCGACTACTACGGCAACGAGTACGACGGCTTCCAGGACACCTTCACCAGTTCGCTGTACGCCAACCTGGAATGGGGGCGTTTCAGTCAGGCGGCGGCGGTGCTGGACGGCTATTTCAGTGACTTCGTGCAGGCCGACGGCATGGTCAACATGCGCGGCCCGGAGACCGGCCAGTTCGGGTTGACCCTGTCGCTGCTGGCGCGCTACCTGCGCTACACCGGCGATGCCGCGCTGCTGCGCAAGCACCGCGACAAGATCGCCGCCACCGCGCAGGTGCTGGTCGAGCTGCACGACGCCAGCCTGCGCCTGCCGGCATCGGCACCGGGGCATGGCCTGCTCCACGGCTGGAACGAATCCGACGCCTGCCTGTTCCCCGATCCGCAGGTGTGGTGGAAGCCGTACTACGCCAACAGCGCGCTGACGGTGCGCGGCTGGCAGGACCTGGCCGCGGTGTGGAGCGGCATCGCCGGGCCGGGCGGGCAGGCCGCCGCGGCGCAATGGCAGCGGCGCGCGCAGCAGTTGTCCGCGCAATTGTTGCGCACGCTGCGTGGCAACATCCGCCGCGATCTGCAGCCGCCTTACATCGGCCCGCTGCCGGGGGTGAAGCTGACGTTCCGCCAGTCGCTGCAGCAGGAGCATCCCAGCGAGCAGGGCTGGCCGCACCGCGCCTATGCAGAACTGCTGCAGGCCGACGTGCTGCCCGACGACCTGGCGCACCTGGTCATCGACTGCGTGCGCGGCCACGGCGGCACCAGCCTCGGTGTGGTCGGCAACATCACCGCGCCGACCCCGGAGGCGCGCGACCTGCTTGGTTTCATCTCCTACGGCTACGCGCAGCAGTTGCTGCGCCTGGACCGAATCGAGGAATACCTGCTGTTCCTGTACGCGCACCGCTTCCACGTGCATACCCGCGGCAGCTGGACCGCGGGCGAGGTCACCGGCATCACCGGCGGCATGCCGCTGTTCTGCATCCCGGCGCAGCTGACCATCCCGCTGCTGCTGCGCTGGATGCTGGTGTTCGAGGACAGCGCCGGCGAGGAACTGTTCTTGGCGCGGGCGGTGCCGCGCGACTGGCTGGGCAGCGGCGAGACGATCGCGATCGACGCCGCGCCGACGCGCTGGGGCAGGGTGTCGCTGGCGCTGCGCGGGGATCCGGCGCGCAAGCGCATCGACGGCCGCGTGACGCTGCCGGCGCAGCGGCCGGCACGCACCTGGCTGACCCTGCGCGTGCCGGCCGGCACCCGCCTGCAGGAGGTGCAACTGGACGGGCAGCCGGCGGCGCTGTCCGGGCCGCGCAACGAGCGCGTGCTGGTGCCGGCCGGCAGCGCGGCGACGGTGGCGATTTCCGCCGTCTACGGCTGAGTGGCGAAAAAGTCGGAAACGTCCCGCCTGCCTGCGGGGCAGTGCGGTATTCCGCACGTTTTCCCGATAAATACGACAAGACGCCACGCGCGTCGTACGCGCACATTGTGACCGTGCAGTGAATGTCCAAGGGGGAGATTCCTGCACGTCACCGGGGACGCAGCGCATGGGTCGTGCGCGTCGCCGTGCAGGCGGCGTCGGGATCGTCCCATCCGATGGCGCATGCGTGGACACGTCCGTTTTCGTATCCGCCACACGCGCTGGCGACGGGGCGGCCGCCTGGGGAAGGGCGGCGTTCCGGCGATCGTCAGGCTGCCGCTCAGGAGATTTCCGATGCCGTCTTTGCTCGAACGCGTTGCGCCGCTGCTCCCGTGTTCCTGGCGCGCCGCGCCGCAGCCCGGTCCGCTGGCCGCGGCGATCTGCACCGCCCTGGCCCTGCTCGCGCCGGCGGCGCAGGCGCAGGATGCGCCGACGCAGGATAGCCAGGCGACCACGCTGGAACGCATCAGCGTCACCGGCAGCCATCTGCGCCGGGTCGATGCGGAAACCGCCAGCCCGGTCATCACCATCGACCGCCAGCGCATCGAGGACAGCGGCCAGGACACCCTCGGCCAGTTGCTGCAGCAACTGCCGGCGATGGCCGGCAACATGCCCAACGTCGCGCTCAACTCCGGCTTCAGCCACGGTCGCGCGCTGGTGTCGCTGCGCAACCTCGGCCCCGAGCGCACCCTGGTGCTGGTCAACGGCCATCGCATGGCCGGGCCGGCCAGCAGCGTCGCCGCCGCGCCCGGCGTGGACGTCAACGCGATTCCGGCGGCCATGGTCGAGCGCATCGAGGTGCTCACCGACGGCGCCTCGTCGGTGTACGGCTCCGACGCCATCGCCGGCGTGGTCAACATCATCCTCAAGGACAAGTACGACGGCTTCGCCGCCACCGCCGACTACGGCCTGAGCACCCACGGCGACGGCAACCGGCGCTCGCTCGGCCTGGAGTGGGGCAAGACCTGGGACCGCGGCGGGCTGGTCCTGGGCGTGAGCCGCAGCTCGATGAACGCGCTGTACGACAGCGATCGCGACTACGCGCGCACCGCGCAGAACTATCTCAACGGCCAGGTGGTGGAGCGCCGCGGCAACGGCACCCGCGCCTTCCTGCGCAATGGCAGCGTGCTGACGCCCAACGCCAACCTGGCGCCGGGCCAGGTCACCGCCAGCGACTTCCATACCTACAGCCAGGCGGTGGAAGGCTACAACTCCTACACCGGGCAGTACCTGATCACCCCGGTGCAGCGCACCAACGCCTCTGCACACGCCACGTTCGATTTCACCCCGAACGTGCAGGGCTACCTGGACATGTTCTGGACCCGCAGCGAGACCACCTCGCAGCTCACCGCCTACGGCCTGGAACTGCCCAACGCCGCGCAGAACTACTACAACCCCTTCGGCGCCCAGCTCAGCCGCTACCTGCTGCGTTCGGTGCCGGCCAACACCCGCGTCTACACCTCGACGATGTACCAGACCAACATCGTCGCCGGCTTGCGCGGCAAGTTCGGCGACAGCAGCTGGCAGTGGGATGCGGCGGCCGGCTACGCGCACTACAAGGACACCCTGGTGCGCAACGGCTTCTCCATCACCTCGGCGCTCAACAACGCGGTGGGTGCCTCGTTCCGCGACAGCGACGGCACCATCAAGTGCGGTACGCCCGGCAACGTCATCGCCGGCTGTACCCCGATCAACGTGTTCAACCCGGACGATCCGGCCACCATCGCCGGCATCAAGGCCACCCAGAGCGCGGTCGACCTGATCGACGAGAGCACGATGAAGTTCGCCGAGGCCAGCGTCAACGGCGACCTGTTCGCGATGCCGGCCGGAGCGGTGCAGGCCGCGTTCGGCCTGTCGTTCCGCAAGAACGGCTTCTCGCAGGGCACCAGCAATCCGGTGGCGGCGGCCGATGCCGACGGCAACTGCGACTACAACGACGGTTGCATCATGAACCAGGGCCACGACGAGACCATCAAGGAGGCGTATGCCGAAGTGCTGGTACCGCTGCTCAAGGGCGTGACCGGCGCGCAGGCGCTGAACCTCAACCTGGGCACGCGCTACTCGCGCTACGACTACTGGGGCAGCACCACCAACAGCAAGGTGGCGCTGGAATGGCGACCGATCGACAACCTGCTGATCCGCGCCACCGGCTCGCAGGTGTTCCGCGCGCCGGCGCTGGGCGATCTGTACGGCTCCCCGTTCAACGGCGTGGTCGACGACGCCGGCACCTATACCGATCCGTGCAACGGCTACACCGGCGGCGGCAATCCCGCGGCCTGCGCCAACGTGCCGACCAACGGCAGCTTCGTCAACAGCTCGTCCTTCACCGTGCTCACCACCGGCTCGGCCAACGCGGGCTTTGCGATCAAGCCCGAGCAGGGGCGCTCCTACAACATCGGCGCGGTGTACGACCCGGGCTGGGCCGAGGGTCTGTCGCTGAATCTGGACAGCTGGCGCGTCACCCTGGACGACATGATCAACGGCACCGGCCTGGATCAGGTGCTGCAGAACTGTTACGACGGCCAGAGCGCCTACTGTCCGCTGATCAAGCGCGGCCCCACCGGGCAACTGGTCAGCGTGACCGTGCCGTTCGCGATCAACAGCGGCAAGGTCGACATCCGCGGCGACGACGTCGGCATCAAGTACGCCTTGCCGGAGACGGCGTGGGGCCGCTTCCGCGCCGGTGTCGATGCCACCTACCTGTCCAGCTACACGTTCAGCGGCGATCCGCACAACTACGTGGGCGAACAATCCAGCTACGGCAACCTGCCGCGCTGGCGCGCCAACTTCACCCTCGACTGGGACAACGGCCCATGGCACGCGAGCTGGAACACGCGGCTGATCGGGCGCACCACCGTCGGCAGCGCCTACGAGGACTTCTGCGTCAACACCGCCGCCGACGGCAGTTGCGTGTACTTCCCGGTCGGCACGGTGACCTATCACGACGCCAGCGTGAGCCGGAAGTTCGAGAGCCTGCATGCCACCCTGGCGCTGGGCGTGAACAACCTCGGCAATCGCACGCCGCCGCGCTACTACGGCTATGCCAGCGCGGCCAACACCGATGCGTTCACCTACGACACGCTGGGGCGTTACTTCTGGGCGCGGATCAGGACCGAGTTTTGAGTCGCATGCCTGTCCTCGGTGGCGCCGCATCGCGCGTGCGGCGCGGCGCCATCGCTCTCCTGGTTGGCCTGTCGTTCGCTGCGAGTGCGGTGGCGGCGTCAGCCGCCGTCGGCGACCTCGACCGCGACGGCGAAGGCCTGCAGCCCAGCAATGCCGCGGTCGGCATGCCGCACTTCAAGGGCGATGCGCATCCCTTGCCGGATAGCGGCGTGGCGTTCACGCCGGGCCGGGGGCAGGGCCAGTTGCAGCGCGTGTTCGCCGCCGACCTGGCGGCGGGTGCCGGCCGCACGCCCGGTCGCGATTTCTGGATCGACCGCCTGCTGGCGCGGCAGGGCACCGGCGGCGGTTTCGGCGACAGCAACAACTGGCTGTTCACCCGCGGCCGCGCCGCCTACCTGTACACGCACAAGCCGGAGGAGCCTGGCTTCGTGGGCGACGTGGCCTACGTGCACAAGACCGGCCACGACGCGCTGTTCCGCCTGCAACTGGAGCGCGACGGCGTGCCGATCGCGCTGGTCGAGGACAGCGCGCAGCGGCGACAGACGCCGAGCTATTTCAGCAGCGCGTATGCCGGTGGCGGCGTGCGCCTGCAACTGGTCAAGTTCATCAGCGAGCAGAACGTGGCGGTGGCCGAAGTCACCGTGTCCAGTGTCGACGGCGTGGCGCACACCCTGACCCTGCGTGCGGTCTCGCCGATGGCCACGCATCCCGACAGTGCCGAGTTGACCGGCGCCTTCGTCACCCATAACGCCATCACCACGCTGTTTCCGCGCTTGTCCGGCGACGGCTTCGCGGTCGATGGCGCAAGCATCGCGCGGCCGCTGGCGGTGCCGGCGCACGGCACCGCGCCGACACTGAAGGTGCAACTGGGGCTGATCGCGCGCGAGCTGCCCGCCTCGCTGCAGGAATACCGGCGCATCGCCGCGCAGTCGCCGCAGCAGGCCTACCGCGACCACGTCGTCGCCTACAACCGCTGGTGGGCCGACAACCTGCCGTACCTGGACACGCCCGAGGACAATCTCGACAAGACCCTGTTCTACCGCTGGTGGCTGCTGCGCTTCAATTTCCTCGACGCGGCGGTGCCCGGCAACGACTACCAGTTCCCGGTGGCGATCGAAGGAGTGCTCGGCTACGACAACGCCATCGTGCTCACCACCGGCATGTTCATCGACGACCTCAAGTACCTGCGCGATCCGCTCTACGCCTACGGCTCCTGGCTCGGCGCCGGCGAGACCGCCGGCGGCGGCAAGTACGTGGACAACCCCGGCGCGCCGGAGAACTGGTCCAATTCCTACGCCCAGTACCTCAGTGCCGCCGCCTGGCGCGCCTACCAGGTGCACGGCGGGCCGCCGGCGATCGCCGGGCAACTGGCGCGCTACGCCAGCGACGACGTGGACGCGCTGCTGCGCGCCTATGACCGCAACGGCAATGGCCTGATCGAATACGACTGGGCGGCGATGACCGGCAACGACGCCGACGCGGTGTCCTTCGACTGGGCCAAACACCATGGCGCAGCGCGCATGGACCGCAGCGAGAGCGCGTACGTGTACGCCAATGCGCTGGCCGCCGCGCAAGCCGCGCAGTTGGCCGGCGATGCCGCCACCGCCAAGCGCATGCAGGCGCTGGCGGCGAAGATCCGCCGCGCCGTGCTCGATGTGCTGTGGCAGGACCACAGTGCACAGGCCGACGGCATGGGCCTGCACGGCGACCTGCTCAAGCAGCGTCAGGCCGATGGGCCGCGTCTGCCGGTGGACTGGAAGGAAACCAACAACTATTACCCCTTCAGCGTCGGCCTGATGCCCAGGCATGGCGATGCCGACGACGACCCCAAGTACGTGCGCGCGCTTCGCCTGTTCGCCGATGCGCGGCAGTTCCCGCTGTTCCCGTTCTACACCGCCAACCAGGCCGATGCGCAGGCGCGCGGCGCCGGCGGCAGCAACAATTTCTCGGTGATCAATTCCACCGTGGCGTTCCGCCTGCTCGGCAGCGTGTTGCGTGATTACCCGAGCCCGTACCTCGATGCGTCCAGCTACCGCAAGCTGCTGTACTGGAACGCGTGGGCGCACTACATCGACGGCGACAACCGCTACCCGGACCAGAACGAATTCTGGGCGCAGGGCAGCGCCGCCGATGGCGGCCGCATCGGCTATCGCTCGTGGATCCACCACACCCAGCTCGGCGCCACCAACTTCACGGTGATCGAGGATGCGATGGGCCTGCGCCCGCGCAGCGACGCCCTGATCGAGCTGTATCCCATCGATATCGGCTGGGATCATTTCGTCGCCGACTGCCTGCGCTATCGCGATCGCGACCTGAGCATCGTCTGGGATCGCGACGGCCGCCGCTACGGCGGAGCGGCGCCGAAGGGCTATTCGCTGTACCTGGACGGCCACCTGGCCTTCACCGTCGATCGTCTGGCGCACGTGCTGTACGACCCCGCCAGCGGCCGCGTGCAGGCCTTGCCGGATGCGGTCAATGCCGGTGCCGCGCAGATGCAGGTGCTGGCCGCGCATCGGCTGGCATTGCAGGCGCCGCAGCAGGTGCGGTTTCCCGGCACGGCGCGAATCGGTGCGGTCCTCGCCGACGCGGGGCTCGACATCGCGTTGCCGCCCGGCGCGCGCAACCTGGCGCAGGACGCGGCAGTCAGCGCCAGCTACGCGACCGACGGATTCCCGGCCACGGCGGCGGTCGACGGCAGCACCGCCAACGAACCGTTCTGGGGCACCGCCGGTTCGAGCAGTAGCAGCGACTGGCTGGAACTGGATCTGCAGCGCCCGCAGACCCTGGACGATGTACGCGTGTACTTCTATCGCAGTTCCTCGCCTCCGGGTGAACAGCACGGCTTCCCGTCGGGCACGCGCGCCGGCTACGCGCCGCCGTGGCTGTACGTGCTGCAGTACTTTGACGCCGGCGTGTGGAAGACCGTGCCGGGCCAGGTGCGCGATGCACCGATCGCGCAGGGCAACCGCAACCGCATCCGTTTCCCGCCGCTGCGCGCGCAGCGCTGGCGTCTGCAGGTCACGCATGCCGGCGCGCTGCGCACCGGGATCAAGGAGCTCCAGGCCTATGCCAGCGGCGCCGCGGCGCCGGCGGCGCACGGCAACCAGGCGCCGCAGGTCGAGGCCTGGCAGGAAGACGGCAGCGCGGCGGGTGGCGTGATGCGCCTGGTCGGCCAGGTCGGCGACGATGCGTTGCCGAACGGCACGCTGACGCTGCAGTGGCGCACGCTGCAGGCGCCGCCCGGCGGTGCGGCGGTGTTCGAGCAGCCGCAGGCGGCCACCACGCAGGTGCGCTTCACTGCGCCCGGCGCCTACACCCTGCAGTTGCAGGCCGACGATGGCGCGCTGCAAGGACACGCCGAGGTGGTGGTGATCGCGGCGGCGGCTCCGGCCGGGCAGACACTGCAAGTACAGGGCGAGGCCACGCCGAGCGCGCAGTTCACCGCCGGCCATCACCGCCTGCAGGCGCTCAACGATGGGCTGCTGCCGGCGCCGGACCAGGTGCCGGCCGCCGACCGCCGCTGGGGCAGTTGGGGGCGCGCGCAGCCGGCTTCGGTGTGGGTGCAGTACGAGTGGCCGCAACCGCAACGGCTGAACGCGGCGGCGCTGTATTTCTGGGACGACCAGCCGCAGGGCGGGGTGGCGTTGCCGCGCGCGTGGACGTTGCAATACCGCGACGGCACGCAGTGGCGCGACATCGCCGTGCGCGGCGGTTATCCGGTGCACGGCGATGGCGCGCCGAGCCGGGTGACGTTCGCGCCGGTGGTTACCACGGCCTTGCGCGCGGTGCTGCAGACCGCGACGCAGGGCGAGGGCCACTACGCGGTCGGGCTGGACGAATGGCAGGTGTTCGCCGAGCGCGCGGTGGCGACCGAAGCGGTGGACGTGCGCATCGCGCCCGGGCAGGCGCCGACGCTGCCGGCACGCATCGCCGGCTACTTCGCCGACGGCAGCTGGGCCTGGCTGGGCGTGCGCTGGTCGCAAGTCGATGCGGCGGCGCTGGCCGGCGAGGGCCGCGTGCAGGTGCAGGGCCTGGCCGACGGCGGCGTGCCGGTGACGGCCAGCATCTGGGTCCGCGCGACCGCGCCGGGCCAGCTCACCACCGTGCAGGCGCCGCCGCCGCTGCACATGCCTGCGGGGCAGGCGCCGGCGCTGCCGGAACTGGTCTCCGTGCAGTACAACGACGGCTCGCGCGAGCGTGTGCCGGTGCAGTGGTCGCCGTTGGCGCCGGCCGCCTACGCCAAGCCCGGCCGCCTGAGCGTGGTCGGGCAGGCGCAGGGCCGCGATGGCACCGGGACGCTGCCGGTGCGGCTGGAGCTGGTGATCGAGGCGGAGACGACGCCATGAACCGCCATCCCGTGCGCCGTGTCGTCGCCTGCCTGCTGGTGGCCTGCGCTGCCTGCATCGGCGTTGCCGCGACCATCGCCGCGACACCGGCGGTGCCCTGGTCGCGGCAGGTACATGCGCCGGGCAATCCGATCCTGGCCGACGGCCGCGCCTATTCGGCCGACCCCGCGCCGCTGGTCGCCGACGGCAAGCTCTACATCATCGCCGGCCGCGACGAGGCGGCACCCGAGGTCAACGACTTCGTGATCGACCGCTGGCAACTGCTGGTCACCGACGATGTCGGCCGCGGCGACTGGACCCATTACCCGACGTTGCTGCGCCCGCAGCAGGTATTCGCCTGGGCGGCGCCCGGCCACGCCTACGCGGCGCAGATCGTGCAGGGCCCGGATAAACGCTATTACCTGTATGCGCCGGTGCACGAAGCACACTCGCGTAATGCAGATCCATTCGCGATCGGCGTGGCGGTGGCCGACAGCCCGCTGGGGCCGTGGCGCGACGCGCATCCGCAGGGACCGATCCTGTCGCAGTCGCTGCCGGTGCCCAACGCGATCCAGAACATCGACCCGACCGTCCTGGTCGACGACGACGGCCGCGTGTATCTGTACTGGGGCACTTTCGGCAAGCTGTTCGGCATCGAACTGGAACGCGACATGGTCACGCCGAAGGGGCAGGCGGTGGCGGTGACCACGCTGGACGGCTACTTCGAAGCGCCGTGGCTGTTCAAGCGCAATGGCACCTACTACATGGCCTACGCCGACAACCATGCCGGGCCGGAGTCGGAGTGCACGCCGACGCTGTACCACGCGTGCATCGCCTACGGCAGCGCGCCGTCGCCGTTGGGGCCATGGACCTATCGCGGCGTGATCCTGCCACCGGTGTCCTCGACCACCTCGCATCCGGGCATCGTGCAATTCAAGGGCCAGTGGTACCTGGTCTACCACACCGCCGACGCCAAGGGCGGCGGGCATTTCCGCCGCAGCGTGGCGATCGACCGGCTGCAGTGGGACGACACCCGGCAGCCGGCGCGGATCCTGCCGGTGGTGCCCACGCAGCGGCCGCAGCCGCCGTTGCCGCCGCAGCGCAACCTCGCTCGTTATGCGCAGGCCAGCGCGTCCAACGGTCCGGACATTCCGCACCAGTACTGGATCGCCGCGCTCAACGACGGCCGGGTCAAGCGCAATCCGTTGCCGCCGCAGCTATGGGGCAGTTGGACACCGCACAACCCACCGCAGCAATGGCTGCAGTACAGCTGGGCGCAACCGGTGACGCTGCAGGGCAGTCGCATCCTGTTCTGGGCCGATCATCCGCCGGGCGCGGACAGCGGCGTGGCGCCGCCGGCGCGCTGGCGGTTGGAGTACCGTCGCGACGGCCGTTGGTGGCCGCTGGCAGAGAGTACGCGCGCACCCGTCGCCGGCCGCTGGCAGACGCTGCGCTTCGCGCCGGTGACCACGCGCTGCATGCGCGCGGTGCTGGACGCATCCGGCGGCGGCGAGCGCTACGCCGCACTGGCGGTGCAGGAGTGGGAGATGTTGGCGCCGCAGGCGCAGCGCTTGCCGCAGGCGAGCGCGGCGGATGTGCAGCGCTGCGACATGCCTTGAAGTGAGGCGTGCATGCCGATCGAACCGACCTCGCCGACCTTCGCAGGCGCTTCGGTTGCAGCACCTGCCGCTGATGTCGGCGGCAGGTGCCGGCCGCATCATGTTCCTGCCGTGACGTCGGTTTGATTTTCGGACTCTGTGCGGAATTATCCCGATTCCATGAGGATAACCGTCGGGTGCATGGCGTTTTGGTGGATTAGTCTGGCGACGCATTGCCGATACGCGAGTGGCTGCCGTGCGGCGTGTTCCTGGCGTTCGCCGGAGGCGAACCTGGATCCGCATGCCGTCGGGGTGGCGGCGGCATGCCTCAATCACTGCAGGCTGGTGCGGCGGAACGCGCGTCGATCGTCCTATTCATCCAATGTCGTCGGACAAGAGGAGTGTAGAGCCGTGAAACTTGCTGCTTCTCGATTCGTGCGTCTGGCGTCCACGGTGTGCCTGTCGGCGGTTCTGATCCTGGCTACGCAGCATGCGCAGGCGGCTGCCGCGGCGGTCTGCACTGCCGGTCAATGGATCGCCAATCCCGGCGATACCGACATGCCGGCCGTCCGCTACGAAACCCAGCACTTCGCGTTCCGCTGGAAGGACGGACAAGCCGTGTCGCAGGACGATGTGACCTCCGCAGCCAAGGAGCTGGAGCTGATCTGGGACGACTACATGGGGCGCGTCGGGTTTCCCGAGCCTTACTGCAACACGGCAACGAAGTACAAGGTCAGCGTCCACCTGGACCACAGCTTCGGCCTGAACGGCGGTACTTCCGCCAGCGGCGGCATGGGCATGTGGATCAATCCGGACCAGCTGGGGTATCACTGGGGTCTGGCGCATGAATTGACCCATGGCTTGCAGGGCAGTACCGGCGGCTTGCGCGACTCGCCGTACGTCGGCTGGATCTGGGAATCGCATGCCAACTGGATGGCGCATCACTATTTCCACGACGACGTGCAGTGCTCGGAGATGTTGGTGAACTACCCGCATCTCTATCTTGGCTCGACCCGCGACCGCTACTGCAACTGGCAGTTCATGGAGTACCTCAAGGATCGCTTCGGTTACGCGATCATCAACGATCTGTGGGCCAAGGCGCCCAAACCCGGCGATTCCCGCCAGGCCGATGCCGATCCGTTCTCGATCATTCGCGACAATATGGGCTGGAGCCAGTCGCAGCTCAACGACGTGTTCGGCGACTGGGCCATGCACAACGTGCAGTGGGACTACACCGACCCGGACGGTCGCGACCATGGCGCCGTGATGCGCCAGCAGTACGGCAGCAATACCGCGTTCGATCCGGAAAACCCGGCCGATGAGACCAATCGCGATCGCGCACTGCGCCTGACCCAGCTGGATCCGGTGCAGGGCCAGACAGGCGTCTACCAGGTGCCGTTCGACTGGGCGCCGCAGCGGTGGGGCTACAACCTGGTCCGGCTGATTTCCACCGTGGGTGCGAATGCGGTCGTGGTGAAGTTCCATGGCAACGTGCAGCAGAAGTCGGCGGTCGACACGTTGCCGGGCCTGGTCAACGATCCCGAGACGATCGGTACGCCGGATTCGGATTGGCGCTGGGGCCTGGTCGCAATCGAGGCGAACGGCAAGCCGCGCTACAGCGCGTTGCAGCGAGGCGCCGATGCCGCGCTGTCGTTCCAGGTGCGCAGCGATGACAGCGACCTGTATCTGGTGGTGATGGGGACGCCGAGCAAGATGCAGAAGATCAAGTGGGATCAGTCCTACTATTCGGTCTACCGCTACCCGTGGAGCGTCACGCTGCAGAACGCGTATCCGTCGGGCCAGCAGCCCGGGGCGCCGACGCCGACGCGCGTGGGCGGCCGTCACCCCAACGGCGGTGGCTGGGTCGCCCAGAACGCGTATGTCGCGTCGACCGCCTATGTCGGCCCGCATGCGCGGGTGCTGGGTGGCAAGGTGCTGGGCGATGCGCGCATCGAGGATCATGCGACGATCCTGGGCGGGCAGGTGCAGGACGGCGCCGTGGTTGGCGGGTTGAGCTTGCTGCAGGACGGGGTGACGGTGAAGGATCGCGCCCGGTTGCATACGGTGTTCAAGCCGGCGGGGGCGTTCGGCGGGTTCACGCTGTCCGGTTCCGCGCAGTTGCGTGGCGACGTCGAACAACGCGGCGCGTCGGCCAGCAAGGGCGTGTTCTACGGCTACGTCGATGCGAATACGGTGACCAACCCCGATTATGGCGCCGACCTGACCGACGCGGTGCCAGAGGTCACGGCGAAGCCGCAATGATCGACCGGCAATGACTGCCAGGCGGTGTCGTGGCGGATGCACGGTGCATTCGCTGCGACACCACTGCGGTGTCGCGATCCCGGCATGACGCGACGCGTCGTGCAGGTGGCGCATGAGCCGCAGCGCATTGGCGTGTCGGCCGCGTTCGCCCACGCTGTCCGCAGGGGCCTGGTCGCCAGCGCCGGGTCGGCACGGTGATTCGGCAGAAATCCGCATCTGCACGCATCAGGGGGGACAAGACGCGCTGTCACCCGGATGACACAGTGACCATGGATCCGCTGGTCGTTGCCCTGCGGCGTCGGCGTCCCGACATCTCATACAGGAGCAGTCCATGCCTCGATGCGTTTCTTTCCCGCATGCCGCCTCGCACGCGGGAGGCCGGCGATGAGCGGGCAGGGCATGCATCGGCATGGCGCCGCCTGCGCGCACGCAGCTGCCGACGCGGCCGGCGCCGCGCTGGATCCCTCGCGACGCCGCTTCCTGCAATGGAGCGCACTGGCGGTGGCCGCCGGGCTGCTGCGCTTCCCACTGGACGCCGCCGCGTCCACCCCGGGCCGGGTGCAGGCGCTGCCCTTGCAGCAGGTCACGCTGAAACCCTCGCTGTTCCTGGACTCGTTGCAGACCAACCGCCGCTACCTGCTGGAACTGGAGCCGGACCGCCTGCTGCACAACTTCCTGCAGTACGCCGGCCTGCCGCCGAAGGGCGCGGTGTACGGCGGCTGGGAGGGCGACACCATCGCCGGCCACACGCTGGGCCACTACCTCAGCGCACTGGCGAAGATGCACGCGCAGACCCGCGATCCCGCACTGCGCGAGCGCATCGACTACATCGTCGCCGAACTGGCGCGCGCGCAGGCAAAGGACGCGGACGGCTACGTCGGCGGGCTCACCCGCAAGAACGACAACGGCGCCATCGACAGCGGCAAAGTGGTGTTCGAGGAAGTGCGCCGCGGCGTCATCAAGGGCAGCAAGTTCAATCTCAACGGTAGCTGGTCGCCGCTGTACACGGTGCACAAACTGTTCGCCGGATTGCTCGACGCGCAAGAACTGGCCGGCAACGCACAAGCGCTGCAGGTGCTGTTGCCGCTGGCCGGCTACCTCGCCGGTGTGTTCGACGCGCTCGACCACGCGCAGATGCAGACCCTGCTGGATACCGAGTTCGGCGGCCTCAACGAGTCCTACATCGAACTGGGCGCGCGCACCGGCGATGCGCGCTGGATCGCCATCGGCAAGCGCCTGCGCCACGAGAAGGTGATCGACCCGGCCGTGGCCGGGCGCGACGAACTGCCGCACATCCACGCCAACACCCAGGTGCCCAAGTTCATCGGCGAGGCGCGCCAGTTCGAGGTCGCCGGCGATGCCGATGCGGCCGCGGCGGCGCGCTTCTTCTGGGAGACGGTGACCGCGCACTACAGCTACGTGATCGGCGGCAATGCCGACCGCGAGTATTTCCAGGAGCCGGACACCATCGCCGCCTTCCTGACCGAGCAGACCTGCGAGCATTGCAACAGCTACAACATGCTCAAGCTGACCCGGCACCTGTACCAGTGGACGCCGCAGGCGCGCTACTTCGACTACTACGAGCGCACGCTGCACAACCACACCATGGCCGCGCAGCATCCGGCCACCGGCATGTTCACCTACATGACGCCGATGATCAGCGGCGGCGAGCGCGGTTTCTCCGACAAGTTCGATTCGTTCTGGTGCTGCGTCGGCAGCGGCATGGAAGCGCACGCGCAGTTCGGCGATGCGATCTACTGGCAGGACGCCACCTCGTTGTACGTGAATCTCTACATTCCCTCGCGGCTGGACTGGAGCGAGCGCGATCTGGCGCTGGAACTGGACAGCGGCGTGCCCGACAACGGCAAGGTGCGCCTGCAGGTACTGCGTGCCGGCGCACGCGCGCCGCGCCGGCTGCTGTTGCGGGTGCCCGCCTGGTGCGAGGGCCACTACACCCTGCGCGTGAACGGCAAGCCCGCGCGTGCGGCATTGGCCGATGGCTATCTGGCGCTGGAGCGCGACTGGCGCGCCGGCGACGTGATCGACCTGGACCTGGCCACGCCGCTGCGGCTGGAACACGCCGCCGGCGATGCGGACACGGTGGTGGTGATGCGCGGTCCGCTGGCGCTGGCCGCCGACCTGGGGCCGGTGAGTACGCCGTACGACGCGCCGGACCCGGCGCTGGTAGCCGCGGCCGATCCGCTGCGCGGCTTCGTCGAGCTGCCGCAGCCCGGCCATTTCCTGGCCAGCAGCACGCAACCGACGGGCCTGACCTTCGTCCCGTTCTACGCACAGTACGAGCGCCGCAGCGCGCTGTATTTCAAGCGTATGGATCCTGCGCAGTGGGCGCAGGAAGCGCAGCGGCGGGCGCGGCGCCAGGCCGAGCAGGACAAGCTGCGTGCGATCGCGGTGGACATGATCCAGTTCGGCGACGAGGCCTCCGAGCAGGCGCACCAGTTGCGCAGCGATACCTCCTTCGGTGGCGCCTACCGTCGGCAGCAGTGCCGCGACGTGCGCGGCAAGGGCTTCGTCGAGTTCCGCATGCGCGGCAGCGCGCAGCCGCTGGCGCTGCGCCTGCGCTTCTGGGGCAGCGACAAGGGGCGCTTCAACATCCTGATCAATGGCAAGCTGGCCGTGGAAGTGGCGGTGGAGCGCGGCCAGGTGATCGATTTCGTCGACCGCGATTACCCACTGCCGCCGGCGCTCACCCGGGATGCGCAGCCGTTGATCGTGCGCATCGAGCCGCAGCACGGCGACACCGCCGGCCCGCTGTTCGGCGGCTGGCTGATCCCGGCGTGACGCGGCATGGCGCGAATCGTTGCCATCGCCGCGCACGGTCGATTGCAGCGTGTGCCTGTCGTGGTCGTGTTCGCGCGACACCGCGCCATGCCGCGGCACGTTGCCACGTGCAGGCGTGGAGCCCCACATGACCATGCGTGATTCCGCATGCGAAACCGCGAATCGCGACAAGACGCGGCCATGCATCCACGGCACAGTGTGACCGCGTGATGAAAATCTGATCGCATCGTTGTACCGGCCATGGCGCCGGCGCGCGCCACCGGAGCGTCGCCGTCGTCGTCGGACGTCATCGCAGGAGCGGGGAGCCGCGCACGGCCGTGCGCGCAGGAGATCGGCCTCCCCGTTGTGCGCCAGGCCGTCGTGGTCCGGTGCAGGCACGCCACCGCAGGCGCCGCGCAGGCGCCACCGTCTTGCAGGTCCGTCCGTCGGCACAGCGCCGGCGTGGCAGCGTTCGGCCTGCGTTTCTGCACCGTTCCCGTCTCGCCATCGTTCAGGAGTTCGCCCATGTCGTTTTCGCAGCCACGCCCTTCCTTCCGCCATGCCGCAACGCCGCTGGCGCTGGCGGTCGCCACCGCCTTGTCGCTGGGCAGCGCGGCAGCGGCGCAGGCGCAGGAGGCGAGCGCCGACAGCGCCACCCAGACCCTGGACAGCATCGTGGTCACCGGCTCGCGCCTGCGCCGCGTCGATACCGAGACCGCCAATCCGGTGGTGACCATCAGCCGCGCGCAGATCGAAGCCACCGGCAAGGCGACGCTGGGCGATCTGGTGCAGGAACTGCCGTCGATCGCCGGCAACGCCACCAACCCCAATACCAACAACGGCGGCGGCACCGGCGCTTCGGTGATCTCGCTGCGCGGCCTCGGCGACAAGCGCACCCTGGTCCTGGTCAACGGCACGCGCCTGGCCAGCAACGACGTCAATGCGATCCCGGCGACCATGATCGAGCGGGTGGAAGTGCTCAGCGACGGCGCCTCGGCGGTGTACGGCTCGGACGCGATCGGCGGCGTGGTCAACTTCATCCTGCGCAAGGGCTTCGACGGTATCGAGGCCAGCGCCGACTTCGGCACCAGTTCGCGCAGCGACGGCAACCGCCGCAATTTCTCGCTGACCGCCGGCAAGACCGGCGAGCGCGGCAGCATCGTCGCCGGCCTGTCCTATCATGACATCGACCCGGTCTCGGCCGGCGCGCGCGCGTATTCCAAGGACGCGCTGTCGCTGATCGACGGGGTCGGGGTGAAGCAGGGTTCCTCGGCCACGCCGACCGGCAGCATCAGCTTCAACGACGGCTCGGCCGCGGCCAAGGCGCTGGCGGCCAGCAACGGCTGTTCGCGGGTCACCTTCAACGGTGGCAGCAGCAGCCCGACCAACGCCAGCCAGTACCACTGCTACGTCGCCTCCACCGATTCCTACAACTACCAGCCGTACAACCTGCTGCAGACCCCGCAGGAGCGCACCAACGCCTTCGTGCTCGGCAGCTACCGCTTCAGCGACCACCTGGAAGGCTACGTCAACACCTATTTCAGCAAGACCACCTCGTCCTCGATCATCGCGCCGATCCCGATCTTCGCCAACGGCGACAACTTCCTGGTCTCCTCCGCCAGCTACTACAACCCGTTCGGGGTCAACTTCGGCACCGACCGCAGCACCGGCACCTCGTACAACAACTTCAACACCCGCGCCACGGTGCTGGGCAACCGCCGTTACGAGTACAACACCTACAATTTCCAGATCAATCCGGGCCTGCGCGGCAGCTTCGGCGACAGTTCCTGGCAGTGGGATGCCAGCCTCAACTACGGCAAGGTCAAGCAGAAGTCGATCAACTACGGCTTTCTCGACTACGCCGGCTTCAACGCCGCGGTGGGGCCGTCGTTCCTTGCCGCCGACGGCACGGTCAAGTGCGGCAGCGCCGGCGCGCCGATCGCCGGCTGCACCCCGATCGACGTGTTCAACCTCAACGCCGCCAGCAACAAGGCCGCGCTGGAAGCGCTGGTGGTCAATCCGATCGTCACCAACGTCTATACGGTCAAGCAGTTCGAGGCCAACGCCAACGGCGAACTGTTCGCGCTGCCGGCCGGTACCGCGAGCCTGGCCGTGGGTGTCTCCTATCGCAAGGAAAGCACCAGTACCGCCGCCGATCCGCTGTGGACCGGCGACGAGAACGGCATGTGCGGCGTGCTCGAGTACTGCGCCTCGGTGCTCGGCGGCAGCTTCAGCGTCAAGGAAGCCTATGCCGAAGCGCTGTTCCCGCTGCTGGCCGGGCTGCCGGGCGTGCACTCGCTCAACCTGACCGTGGGCAGCCGCTTCTCCGACTACGACACCGTCGGCAGCAAGACCAACAGCAAGGTCTCGCTGGAGTACCGCCCGATCGAGAACCTGCTGCTGCGCGGGACCGCCTCGCAGGTGTTCCGCGCGCCCAACATCGGCGAGCTGTATGCCGGTGTGGCCGGCGACTCGCCGTCGGTCACCGACCCGTGCAATGGCTACACCGGCGGACATGCCGCGGCCTGCGCCAACGTGCCCACCGATGGCAGCTACCAGCAGGCCGACAACCAGGTCGGCGCCAAGGCCTCCGGCGCGGCAGTGGCCGGCTACCAGCTCAAGCCGGAGACCGGCATGTCCTACGACTTCGGCGTGGTCTACGACCCGGGCTGGGTCGAGGGCCTGTCGATGAGCGCGGACCTGTGGAAGATCAACCTCAAGGACACCATCACCCAGGTCTCGGCGCAGACCGTGCTCAACCAGTGCTACGCCAACGATGCCAGCGCGTTCTGCGCGCTGATCCACCGCAACGACAACGGCACCATCAACTACATCGCCGAGCCCACCGTGAACCTCGGCAAGCTGTGGGCCAGCGGCGCGGACTTCAGCCTCACCTATCGCCTGCCGGACACCGCCTGGGGCAACTTCAGCGCCGGCCTCAACGGCACCTACGTGATCCGCTACGACATCAACCCCGACACCACCGACGCCAGCACCGTCACCATCCACAACGCCGGCAAGTACACCTACGCCTACGGCAACTTCCCGCGCTGGCGCGCGCTGGGCACCTTGAACTGGAACCTGGGCGACTGGAGCGCGTCGTGGCGCATCCGCTACATCGGCCGCACCGAGATCGGCAGCGCCGATACCCGCCAGAGCCTGTCGGCCGATGCCGACCAGCCCGCCGTGGTCCGCGACATCGGCGCCTACGTCTACCACAGCGTGCAGGTGGGCTATCAGGTCAAGCCGTGGAACACCCGTTTCGAAGTGGGCGTGGACAACCTGGCCGACCGGCAGCCGCCGCTGTACTACGCCAACAACGTCACCAACGCCAACACCGACGTGGCCACCTACGATCTGCTCGGCCGCTACTACTGGGCGCGGGCGACGGTGAAGTTCTGAGGCGGAGCCTGGTTGCGAAGGCGAGTAGGTGACAGTGCCGTGGCGGGTGGAGCCCGCCGCGGTATGTTCGGCCAGGCGCGATTCCACCTGCTAGCGAGATTCCACGTCGGCGGTAATGCCATTCCTGCCCGCGGATCGTGCGGGCGGGGCGCTTGCTCACCCGCATCTGGCGCGCGCATGACACGAGCACACGATGCGCTGAAGCTCAATTGTAGAAGCGACTTTAGCTGCGACGCCTCACCAGTAATGCCGGTCGCGGCTGACGCCGCCTCTACGCGACAACGGCATGTCCCGCTGAGCCGCGTTGAAGCGCGTTACCAATAGTCTCCTTCAGTCGAGCAAGGCCAGCAGATCCTGATGCAGAGCCTGCGGAATCCGCACGCCTTCGCTGCGGCTGCGTTCCCGCGCCTGGTAACGGCGTTGCGACGGCAGGCGTGCCCCGGTGGCCTCGTAGGCCGCAAAAAATGCTTCCGCACGGGCCAGGTGTGCGGCGCGGTCGGCGCCAAGAAAGCGCGCCGGATCCAGGGCCAGAATCAGTTCGCCATGGTAGGGCGAAGCGCCGGCGCCAGCGTCGTGCGCCAGCGATTCGGCGCTGGTGAGGTCGCCGATCAACGGCCCGGCGATCAGTTCGATCATCGCGGATAGCGCGGACCCCTTGTGCCCACCGAAGGTCAGCATCGCACCGCCGTCGGCGACTGCGGCTGGATCGGTGGTCGGCGCGCCCGCCGCGTCCACCCCCCAGCCTTCGGGAATCGACTGGCCGGCGCGCCGGCGCAGCTCGATCTCGCCGCGCGCCACCGCGCTGGTGGCGAAATCGAACACGAACGGCGGCGCGTCCACGCGCGGCCAGCCGAACGCCAGCGGGTTGGTGCCCAGCAGCGGCGTGCGGCCGCCGGCCGGGGTCACCCAGGCATGACTGGGGTTGCAGATCAGCGCGACCAAGCCAGCGTCGGTGATGCGTTCGACCTCCGGCCATAGCGCAGAGAAATGCACGCAATGGTTGATCGCCAGCGCCGCCAGGCCATTGGCACGGGTCTTCTCGATCAACAGCGGCAGCCCACGCTCGAACGCCAGCAGCGAGAACCCGCCGCGTGCATCGACCCGCACGATGCCGGGCGCATGATCGTGCACGGCAGGCGCGGCATCGCCCACCACCTTGCCGTTGCGCAGCGTCGCCACGCAGCCGAGCGTCCGGTACAACCCGTGCGACGCGCAGCCGTCGCGTTCGCCGGCGACGATGGTGTGGGTGAGCGCCTGCACGTGCGCCGGGCTGAAGCCGGCGTGGGTCAGGATGCGTTCGACCAGGGTGGTGGCCTGGTCCAGGGACAGGGGGATAGTGTCGCTGGCTTTCATCGAAGAAGACGGTCCGGAAATGTCATGGATTCTCGCGCTCACGGCGCTTCGTGAGAAGCCTGGGAGCGTCATGCAATCTCGAAGTTCTATCTACGTCGGCCGGTGCCGTGCACAGCGTCGCCTCGCTCCGAGGCACTGTAATGATCGATCACTCAGGATTCTTCAAAAAACAAAGCCGGCGTATGCCGGCTTCGTTCTTTTCGCAATCACATGTCTCAGGCCTACACCGACAACTCCAACAACAGCTTGTTGAGCCGCCGCACATACGCCGCCGGATCCTTCAGGCTGTCGCCCGCCGCCAACGCCGCTTGGTCGAACAGCACCTTGGCCAGGTCGCCGAAGCGCTCGCCATCGGCTTCCGCGTCCAGCTTCTCGATCAGCGGATGCGCCGGGTTGAACTCGAACACCGGCTTGCTCTCCGGCAGCTTCTGGCCGCTGGCTTCCAGGATCTGCCGCATCTGCAGGCCCAGGTCGCCCTGGCCGATGGCCAGGATCGCCGGCGAGTCGGTCAGGCGGTGCGAGACGCGCACCTCGGAGACCTCGTCCTTCAATACGTTCTGGATGCGCTCGACCAGGCCCTGCTTGGCCTTGGCGGCTTCTTCCTTGGCCTGCTTCTCTTCCTCGCTGTCGAGCTTGCCCAGGTCCAGGTCGCCGCGCGCCACGTCGACGAAGGACTTGCCGTCGAACTCGGTGAGGTAGCTCATCAGCCACTCGTCGATGCGGTCGGTGAGCAGCAGCACTTCGATGCCCTTCTTGCGGAACACTTCCAGGTGCGGGCTGTCCTTGATCTGCGCGTAGCTCTCGCCGGTCAGGTAGTACAGCTTGTCCTGGCCTTCCTGCATCCGCGCCACATAGTCGGCCAGCGAGACGTTCTGCGCGCCGTCGCTGCCGTGGGTGGAGGCGAAGCGCAGCAGGCCGGCGATCTTCTCGCGGTTGCCGAAGTCCTCGGCCGGGCCTTCCTTCAGCACCTGGCCGAAGTTCTTCCACACGCCCTGGTAGCGCTCGGCGTCGTCCTTGGCCAGCTTCTCCAGCATGTCCAGGGCACGCTTGGTCAGCGCCGACTTCATCGAGTCGATCACCGGGCCGGACTGCAGGATCTCGCGCGAGACGTTCAGCGGCAGGTCGCTGGAATCGACGATGCCCTTGATGAAGCGCAGGTACAGCGGCAGGAACTGCTCGGCCTGGTCCATGATGAAGACGCGCTGCACGTACAGCTTGAGCCCGCGCGAGGCGTCGCGCTGGTACAGGTCGAACGGCGCGCGGCCGGGCACGTACAGCAGCGAGGTGTACTCCAGCTTGCCTTCGACCTTGTTGTGGCTCCACGCCACCGGGTTCTCGTGGTCGTGGGCGATGTGCTTGTACAGCTCTTGGTATTCCTCGTCCTTGATCTCGGTGCGCGGGCGCGTCCACAGCGCGCTGGCGCGGTTGACGGTTTCCCATTCCGGGGACTCGGGCTTGTCCTTGTCCTCGCCGTAGTGTTCCTTGTGAAACTCGATCGGCAGGGCGATGTGGTCGGAATACTTGCGCACGATGCCGCGCAGCTTCCAGCCGTCGGCGAAGTCCTTCTCGTCGGCCTTCAGGTGCAGCACGATGCGGGTGCCACGTTCGGCCTTCTCGATGGTGGCGACCTCGAACTCGCCTTCGCCGCGCGAGGACCAGTGCACGCCTTCGCTGGCCGGCAGCCCGGCGCGGCGGCTGTACACGTCGACCTGGTCGGCGACGATGAAGGCGCTGTAGAAGCCCACGCCGAACTGGCCGATCAGGTGCGAATCCTTCTTCTGGTCGCCGGACAGGTGCTTGAGGAACTCGGAGGTGCCGGACTTGGCGATGGTGCCCAGGTGCGCCACGATCTCCTCGCGGCTCATGCCGATGCCGTTGTCGTCGATGGTGACGGTGCCGGCCTCCTTGTCGAAGCCGATGCGGATGCGCAGTTGCGCATCGCCGTCCAGCAGCTCCGGCTTGACCAGCGCCTCGAAGCGCAGCTTGTCGGCGGCGTCGGAGGCATTGGAGATCAGTTCGCGCAGGAAGATCTCCTTGTTGGAATACAGCGAATGGATCATCAGCTGCAGCAGCTGCTTGACCTCGGTCTGAAAGCCCAGGGTTTCTTTTTGGGTTTCCACGCTCATCGGTAGGTGCTCCATGAAGGATGGGCGGCCGCGCGGAGGAGGGCACGGCTCTGCCGGCCGACATGGTGGCGGCTGCGGCCGGCTTCAAGCGCTGGGCTGCGCATACGCGCGACACCGCGCTGGTCTATGATCCGGACCCCGTTTCCGCGCCCGCCGCCCATGCCGTTCCTGCATTCCCCGTCCCGCCTGTCCCGGCCCCTGCGAGGCCGCCGATGAGCCGTCCCGGCGGCGGCCAGGTGCGGATCATCGGCGGGCGCTGGCGCAACACGCGGCTGCCGGTGCCGGACCTGGCCGGGCTGCGCCCGACCTCCGACCGGGTCCGCGAGACCCTGTTCAACTGGCTGCAGCCGGTGCTGCCCGGGGCGCGGGTGCTGGACCTGTTCGCCGGCAGCGGCGCGCTGGGGCTGGAGGCGGTGTCGCGCGGCGCGGCCGCTGCGGTGCTGGTCGAGCGCGATTTAGGCCAGGCGGCGCAGTTACGTGCCACGGTCGCGCGGCTGCAGGCGCAGGACCAGGTGCAGGTGGTGCAGGGCGATGCGCTGCGCTGGCTGGCCGAGGCGCCGGCCGAGGCCCTGGCGGACATCGCCTTCGTCGACCCGCCGTTCGCCGCCGGGCTGTGGGACGCGGTGCTGCAGCGCCTGCCGGCGCGGCTGGCGGCCGATGCCTGGCTATACCTCGAGTCGCCGGCCGGGCAGGCGCCCGCAGTGCCGGCGCCCTGGGCGCTGTACCGCGAGGGCGGCAGCCGCGAGGTGCGCGCTGCCCTGTACCGGCGCACCGCTGCTACACTTCCCGGCGACCTTCACGCGGTACCCGACGCATGACCGTGGCCCATAGCCGCATCGCCGTCTATCCCGGCACCTTCGATCCGATCACCAACGGCCATATCGATCTGGTCAACCGTGCGGCGCCGCTGTTCGAGCAGGTGATCGTGGGCGTGGCGCAGAGCCCGTCCAAGGGGCCGACCCTACCGCTGGACCTGCGCGTGTCGCTGGCCCGCGAGGCGCTGGCCGGGCACCGCAACGTGGAAGTGCTGGGCTTCGACACCCTGTTGGCGCACTTCGTGCGCTCGGTCGGCGGCGGCGTGCTGCTGCGCGGTCTGCGCGCGGTGTCGGATTTCGAATACGAGTTCCAGATGGCGAGCATGAACCGGCATCTGATCCCGGAGGTGGAGACGCTGTTCCTCACCCCGGCCGAGCAACACAGCTTCATTTCGTCCTCGTTGGTGCGCGAGATCGCGCGCCTGGGCGGGGACGTCTCCGGCTTCGTGCCGCCGTCGGTGGTGCAGGCGCTGGTCCAGGCCCGCCAGGCCGCCGCGCAGCGCTGAGCCGACCACCATTCACTGACGACACAGAGGGAGCCGTTCCATGAACACCACCGCACGCGCGTTGCTGATCGCTTCGCTGGCCCTGGGCTTCACCGCCTGCAAGAAGGAAGAGGCCGCCAAGCCGGCCGCCGACGCGCAGCCCGCGCTGACCGCCCCGGCCAAGGACGACGATGCCGGCTGGAAGAAGTACCTGCAGGAAGTGGCGATCCAGAACATGGGCAACGTCACCAACAGCCCGTTCCTGTATTACCTGCCGCCGGAATCGGATCCGGAGTTCCAGGCCAAGTACGAGCGCCAGGTCGAAAGCGCCACCACCGCCATCGGCCGCGGCATCCAGCCGGGCAACATGCTGGCGTTCGGCTCCTCGGCCTCGGCCAAGATGGCCGACCTGATCGCCGCCGCGTTCGCCAAGGTCGAGGCCAACAGCATGAAGGGCGTGCGCGTGGTCTACATCGGCGCCCCGGCCGACAACGCCCGCGTCGAAGCCGTGGTCAAGCCGACCGGCGCCGACTACATCTTCGTCGAAGCCAAGTAAGCCCCGTGCGGACCGGCGCGCCGATGCGCGCCGGTTCCGCCATCCCGCGCCGCCCGCAACGGGCGGTTGCGCTGCGCAGTTCTGCTGCGTGCCGCGCCACATCGCGGTAGTTGCCCAAGCCGCCTTGCGCTGCATTGCAGCGTTCCGCTCCCCGGCGCCGCCTTCGCAGGGCCGTCCCGTCCCGATCCGGTAAACTGCCCGGGTCAGTGCCGAAGTGCGCCACATGTCCCTCAAGATCAACGAGCTCTGCGTCAACTGCGACGTCTGCGAGCCGGCCTGCCCGAATCAGGCCATCGCCATGGGCGAGACGATCTACGTGATCGACCCCGCCCGCTGTACCGAATGCGTCGGCCATTTCGACGAGCCGCAGTGCGTGGTGGTGTGCCCGGTGGAGTGCATCGACCCCGACCCGGCCATCCCGGAGACCCACGCCCAGTTGCTGGCCAAGCTGCAGCGCCTGCAGCGCGACCACCCCGAGTTGTACCCACAGGAGCCCCCCGCCGCATGAGAAGCCTCGTCCGCCGTGTCCTGCTGCTCGCCCTGGTCCTGACGCCGTCGGCGTGGGCCGAGGCGCCGGTCGCCGAGGCGACCGCCACCGCCCCGGCCGCGCATCCGCCCGGCGCCGCGATCGCCAGTGGCCATCGCCTGGCCACCGAGGCCGGCCTGCAGATCCTGCGCGAGGGCGGCAACGCCTTCGACGCCGCGGTGGCGGTGTCCTCGACGCTGTCGGTGGTCGAACCGATCAGCTCCGGCCTCGGCGGCGGCGGCTTCTTCCTGCTGCACGACGCGAAGACCGGCAAGGACGTGATGCTGGATGCGCGCGAGACCGCGCCGGAATCGGCGACGCCGGCCGCGTTCCTGGACGCCAAGGGCGAGCTGGACCGCGATCGCTCGATCAACGGCCCGTGGTCGGCCGGCATTCCGGGGCTGCCGGCGGCGCTGGTGGAACTGGCGACCAAGCACGGCCGGCTGCCGCTGCGGCAGTCGCTGGCGCCGGCGATCCGCATCGCCCGCGATGGCTTCCCGGTCTACGCGCGCATGGCCGAGGGCTACCAGTCGCGGCGCAAGGTGATGGAGCGCTATCCCGGCACCCGCGAGGTCTACCTGCGCAACGGCCGGCCGATCGCGGTGGGCGACGTGTTCAAGCAGCCGGAACTGGCCAACACGCTGCAACTGCTGGCCGACAAGGGCTTCGACGGTTTCTACCGCGGCGCCACCGCCAAGAAGCTGCTGGCCGGCGTGAAGCAGGCCGGCGGGCGCTGGACCGCGGAGGAACTGGCCGGCTACACGGTCAAGGAACGCACCCCGATCCGCTTCGACTACAAGGGCTGGACCATCACCACCGCGCCGCCGCCGTCCTCCGGCGGCATCGCCCTGGCCAGCATGCTGCAGATCCTGGAGGGCTACGACCTCAAGACCATGGACTCGGTGCACCGCGTACACCTGACCGTGGAGGCGATGCGCCGCGCCTACCGCGACCGCACCTTCTTCCTGGGCGATCCGGATTTCACCCACGTGCCGCAGCGCATCCTGCTCAGCAAGGACTATGCGGTGGGCCTGCGCTCGACGATCAACCCGGACAAGGCCACGCCCAGCGACCTGCTGTCGGGCCAGCCGACCCCGCTGGAAGACGACGAGACCACGCATTTCTCGATCATCGACGGCGAAGGCAACCGCGTCGGCGCCACCCAGACGGTCAACCTGCTGTACGGCTCCGGGCTGATCCCCAAGGGCACCGGCGTGCTGCTCAACAACGAGATGGACGATTTCGCGCTGCGTCCGGGCACGCCCAACGCCTTCGGGGTGATGGGCTACGCGGCCAACGCGCCCAAGCCGGGCAAGCGCCCGCTCAGCTCGATGTCGCCCACCTTCATGGAGAACGCGGACAAGGCGATCGTGCTCGGCACCCCGGGCGGCAGCCGCATCATCACCATGGTGCTGCTCGGCATCCTCGGCTACGACGACGGCCTCACGGCGCAGCAGGTCGCCGCGCTGCCGCGCTACCACCACCAGTGGCTGCCGGACGTGATCGAGGCCGAGACCGGCACCTTCGACGCGGACACCGCGAAGGGCCTGGAAGCGATGGGGCACACGCTCAAGCTGCCTGGCGACACGGCCGAGGACGGCCACGGCTCCAGCCACGTCTGGGGCAACCTGCAGACCGTGGAATGGGACAAGCGCCGCAACGTGCTCAGCGGCGGCAGCGACCCGCGCAACGAAGTCGGCAGTGCCGAAGTGCTGCAGACCGCGCCGGCGCCCTGACGCCCACGTTTGCGAATCCCCAATCCCGACTCCCGAATCCCCGCCCATGAAACTCTGGTCCATCCAAGGCAACTCGCAGAAACTCGACGGCGGCGCGATGTTCGGCAACGCGCCCAAGGCGATGTGGCAGCAGTGGGCCGCGCCCGACGACGGCAACCGCATCGCGCTGGCCTGCCGCGCGCTGCTGGCCAGCCCGCTGGCCGGCAAGACCGTGCTGTTCGAGACCGGGATCGGCGCGTTCTTCCCGCCGGCGCTGCGCGAGCGCTACGGCGTGCAGGAGGCGCGCCACGTGCTGCTGGATTCGCTGCAGGACGCCGGCTTCGCCCATACCGACATCGACGTGGTGGTGCTGAGCCACCTGCATTTCGATCATGCCGGCGGGCTGCTGGCCGCGTACCGCGAGGGCGCCGCGCCGGAACTGCTGTTCCCCAATGCGCAGTTCCTGGTCGGCGCGGCGCACTGGCAGCGCGCGCTGCAGCCGCATCCGCGCGACCGCGCCAGCTTCATCCCGGAACTGCCCGGCCTGCTCGAGGCCAGTGGTCGCCTGGAACTGGTCGACGGCGGCTATTCGCGCGCGCTCGGCGAGGCGGTACGGTTCCGTTTCAGCGACGGCCACACGCCGGGACTGATGCTGGCCGAGATCGTCGGCCCCGGCCACGGCGAGGATGGCCAGGCGCACGGCGGTGTGGCGTTCTGCGCCGACCTGATCCCGGGCCGCTCCTGGGTGCACGTGCCGATCACCATGGGCTACGACCGCAACGCCGAGCTGCTGATCGACGAGAAGCGCGCATTCCTGGAAGACGCGCTGGTCCGCGACGTGCGCCTGTTCTTCACCCACGATCCGGACTGCGCATTGGCCCAGTTGCAGCGCGATGCCAAGGGCCGTTTCGTCACCGCGCACGAACTGCCGGCGCTGCAGGCCCGCGCACTGGCCGCCTGAGCCCGGCGTTGCGGTTTACCAGCGCAGGGCGGCGTGTGTCGGCGCGCCGGTAGCAGTGCCGCCCAGCGCCACCGAAAACCCGATCGTGGTGATGCCGTCGCGGTGCTGCGCGAACACGCGTCCGCCGTGCATGGTCGCCACCGCCTTGACGATGGCCAATCCCAGGCCGTGGCTTTCGCGGCTGTTGGCGCGGGCGGCGTCGCCGCGGTAGAAGCGATCGAACAGGCGCTGCAGATGCTCCGGCGCCAGCGCCACGCTGGGGTTGGAGAAGGCGATCAGTGCTTCGCCGCCGCGCTGTGCGATCTCCACCACGATCGGCGCGTGACCGGCCGAGTGCTGGATGGCGTTGTGCAGCAGGTTGGACAGCGCGCGCCGCAGCAGCGACTTCTCCACCGGTGCCACCACGTCGCCGCGCACCTCCACCTGCAGGCCGGCCTCGTCCAGCAGCACCTCGAAGAACTCCACGGTCTTGCCGACTTCCTCGGCCAGCGACGCGTCCTCGCACTGGCGCGCGCGCTGGCCCTGTTCGGCGCGGGCCAGGAACAGCATGTCGGCGACGATCGCGCGCAGCCGCTCCAGTTCCTCCAGGTTCGACTGCAGCACCTGGCGCAACTGCTCGGCATCGCGATGGCGGGTCAGCGCCACCTGGGTCTGGCCGATCAGGCTGGCCAGTGGCGTGCGCAGTTCGTGGGCGACGTCGGCATTGAAGCTTTCCTGCTGCGCATAGGCCGCATCGAGCCGGTCGAAGGCCGCGTTCAGCGAGGCGCCCAGGTCCTCCAGTTCGCGCGGCAGCCGCGGCAGGTCCAGGCGCCGCCGGTCGTGCGGGCCGATGCGCTGGGCGTCGGCCGACAGCCGTTGCACCGGGCGCAGGCCGAGCTTGGCGGTCCAGTACCCCAGCGCGCCGACCAGCGCGGTGCCGGCCAGCGTCACCAGCGCCAGGGCGATGTCGAAGCGACGCCGGGTCAGCGCGAACGGCGCGCTGTCCATCGCCGCGATCAGTTGTACCGGCGGGCGCACCGGCGTGGCCGGCAGCGCCTGGCCGATGGCCTGCCATGCCTGCGGATGCGCATCGGCGATGCCCAGCGCCTGCGGATCGTCGATACGCACCAGCCCGCTATGGCCGCGCGTGGCCTGCGCCATCGCCTCGGCGCCGCGCCCGTAGCGGAGCGCCGGATCGGCGCTCCACAGCCAGAAGCGCAGGTCCGGCGCGCTGGAAAGGCTGGCCAGGCGGGTGCGTGCGTGTGCGGCCAGATCCGGCGAGCGGCTGTTGACCAGCATGTACTGCACCGCGTCCATGCGTGAGCGCAGTTCCTCGCGCTGGTGGCGGCGCAGTTCGTGCTCCAGCACCTGGTGCAGCACCAGCCCGATCAGGGCGAAGCCGAGCAGCGCGGTGGCCGCGAACAGGCCGGCCAGGCGCAGCGCGATCGAGGGCCGCGCCGGCGCGCTCACCCGGCCGCGTCCTCGCGTTCTTCCAGCACGTAGCCCATGCCGCGCACGGTGTGCAGCAGCGGGGCGTCGAACGGCACGTCGATCTTGGCGCGCAGGCGCTTGATCGCCACTTCCACCACGTTGGTGTTGCTGTCGAAGTTCATGTCCCAGACCATCTCGGCGATCGCGGTCTTGGACAGGATCTCGCCCTGGTGCCGGGCCAGGGCCGCCAGCAGCGCGAACTCCTTGGCGGTCAGGTCCAGCCGCTGCCGCCCGCGCACGGCCTTGCGGCTGATCATGTCGATCTGCAGGTCGCCCACGCGCAGCAGGGTGCTTTCCTGGGCGCGTCCGCGCCGCGCCAGCACCTGCAGGCGCGCCAGCAGTTCGATGAAGGAGAACGGCTTGATCAGGTAGTCGTCGGCGCCCTCGCGCAGGCCCTTGACCCGGTCCTCCACGCTGTCGCGCGCGGTCAGCATGATCACCGGCGTGGTCTTGACCGAACGCAGCGAGCGCAGGATGGCGAAGCCGTCCAGGCCCGGCAGCATCGCGTCGAGCACGATCACGTCGAAGTCGTAGTGCAGGGCCAGGTGCTGGCCGTCGATACCGTCGTAGGCCACGTCGACCGTGCAGCCCTGTTCGCTCAGCCCCTGCTGCAGGTAGTCGGCGGTCTTGCGCTCGTCCTCGACGATCAGCACCTTCACGGCTGCAGCGCCTCCGGCGCGGCGATGCGGGCACGCCGCGCCTGGCGCCGCCGCAGGTACCAGCCGTGCAGGCGGTCCAGGTACAGGTACACGATCGGCGTGCTGAACAGGGTCAGCAGTTGCGACAGCAGCAGCCCGCCGACCATCGCATAGCCCAGTGGCCGCCGCAGTTCCGAACCGGCGCCGTGGCTGAGCATCAGCGGCAGGCCGCCGAGCAGGGCGCACAGGGTGGTCATCATGATCGGCCGGAAGCGCATCAGGCAGGCCTCGAAGATCGCATCGCGCGAGGACAGCCCGCGCTGGCGTTCGGCATGCAGGGCGAAGTCCACCATCATGATCCCGTTCTTCTTGACGATGCCGATCAGCAGGATGATGCCGATCATCGCGATGACGCTCAAGTCGTAGCCGCCGGCCATCAGGATCAGCAGCGCGCCGACGCCGGCCGAGGGCAGGGTGGAGAGGATGGTCAGCGGGTGGATGTAGCTCTCGTAGAGCAGGCCGAGCACGATGTAGACCGCGATCAACGCCGCCAGGATCAGGTACGGCTGGGTGCGCAGCGAGGCGCTGAACGCCTGCGCCGTGCCCTGGAAGCTGCCGCTGAGCGTGGCCGGCACCCGCAGCTGCGCCTGGGCCTGCTGGATCGCGTCCACCGCATCGCCCAGTGCCGCGCCCGGCGTCAGGTTGAAGGAGATGGTCACCGCCGGGAACTGGCCCTGGTGGCTCACCGACAGGTAGCCGGTCTTGCTGGTGTCGAGCGTGGCGAAGGTGGACAGCGGCACCTGCTTGCCGGTCAGCGGCGAGGTCAGGTACAGCCGCTGGAACAGCGACGGATCGCCCTGCAGCGCCGGCGTCACTTCCAGCACCACGTGGTAGCTGTTGAGCTGGGTGAAGTACTGCGCGACCTGGCGCTGGCCGATGGCGTCGTTGATGGTCGCGTCGATCTGCTGCGGGGTGATGCCGAAGCTGGCCGCGCGCTGGCGGTCGATGGTCAGGCTGGCGATCGGCGCGGCGTTCTGCTGGTCCGAGGCGACGTCGGTCAGTTGCGGCAGCGCCCGGAACGCCTTCAGCAGCTTGGGCGCCCAGGTGTTGAGCTTGTCGAGCTTGGCGTCGGTCAGGGTGTATTGGTACTGGGTGCGGGCCAGGCGGCCGCCGACATTGATGTCCTGCCCGGCCTGCATGAACAGGGTGACGCCCTGCACGTGCGCCAGGCGCTTGCGCAACCGCGCGATCACCTGGTCGGCGCTGGCGGTGCGGCCTGCGTCCTTGGGTTTGAGCGCGATCGAGAAGGTGCCGGAGTTGAAGGTGCTGGCGCCGGTCTGCATGCCGAAGGACAGCACGTCCGGATCGCGGCGGATGATGTCGGCCAGTTGCAGCATGCGCGTGCGCATCGCCGCCGAGGACGAGTCCTGCGCCGAATCGGCGGTGCCGGAGATGAAGCCGGTGTCCTGCTGCGGGAAGAAGCCCTTGGGCATCACCACGAACAGCGCCACGCTGGTGGCCACGGTCAGCAGGAAGCTGGCCAGGGTCAGCCGCGGGTGCCGCAGCACCGTCTCCAGGCCGCGCCGGTAGGCCGCCAGCAGCGCGTCGAAGCCGCGCTCGAACGCGCGCGCCAGGCGCCCCTGCGCCTGCTCGGCGTGTGGCTTGAGCAGGCGCGCGCACAGCATCGGGGTCAGGGTCAGCGACACCAGCAGCGACACCAGGATGGTCAGGCTCACGGTCACCGCGAACTCGCGGAACAGCCGGCCGACGATGCCGCCCATCAGCAGCAGCGGGATGAACACCGCCACCAGCGACACCGAGATCGAGACCAGGGTGAAGCCGATCTCGGCCGCACCCTGCAACGCTGCCTGCAACGGCGCCATGCCGTCCTCGATGTGCCGGTAGATGTTCTCCAGCATCACGATGGCATCGTCCACCACGAAGCCGACGGCGATGGTCAGGCCCATCAGCGACAGGTTGTCCAGGCTGTAGCCGAGCACGTACATCAGCGCGGCGGTGCCGAGGATCGCCAGCGGCACGGTCAGGCTCGGGATCAGGGTGACCACCGCGCTGCGCAGGAACACGAAGATCACCGCCACCACCAGCACGATCGACAGCAGCAGGGTGAACTCCACGTCCTTGACCGAGGCGCGGATGTTCTGCGTGCGGTCGGCGAGGATCTTGACGCTCACGCTGGGCGGGATCGACGCCATCAGCCTGGGCAGCGCGGCCTTGACCTGGTCCACCGTGTCGATGACGTTGGCGCCGGGCTGCTTGGTGATGGCGATCATGATCGCGCGGCCATCGACGATGCCGCTGTCGGCCGGCGCGGCGGCACCGGCGAAGCCCCACGCGGCGATCTTGGCGTTCTCCGGCCCGTCCACCGCGGTGCCGACGTCGCGCACGCGGATCGGCGCGCCGTTGCGCCAGGCCAGCACCGCGTCGTTCCAGGCCTGGCTCTGCAGCAGTTGATCGTTGGTGGAGACAGTGAAGGCCTGGCGCGCGCCATCGATCGAGCCGGTGGCCGCGTTCACCGTGGTGGTGGCGATCACCGAGCGGATGTCCTCCAGGCTCAGGCCAAGCGCCGCCAGCTTGGCCGGATCCACCTGCACGCGCACCGCCGGCTTCTGCGCACCGTACAGGTTGACCAGGCCCACCCCGGAGATGCGCGAGATCTGCTGCGCGAGCACGTTGTCGGCGTAGTCGTTGACCTGGGTCAGCGGCAACACCCGCGACTGCACCGCCAGGATCAGCGACGCCGATTCGGCCGGGTTGATCTTGCGGAAGCTCGGTGCGCTCGGCAGCCCGCTCGGCAACTGCCCGGACGCGGCGTTGATCGCGGTCTGCACATCGAGCGCGGCGGCGTCGATGTTGCGGTCCAGGTCGAACTGCAGCGTCACCTGGGTCGAGCCGAGCGCGCTGGTCGAGGTCATCTGGCTCAGGCCCGGGATCAGCGACAGCTGCCGCTCCAGTGGCTGCGCCACGTTCGAGGCCATGGTCTGCGGGCTGGCGCCGGGCAGGCTCGCCGAAACCTGGATGGTGGGGAAATCGACCTGCGGCAACGGCGCCACCGGCAGCAGCGGCCAGGCCACCAGGCCCAGCAACAGCAGCGCCATGGCCAGCAGCGAGGTGCCGATCGGGCGTTTGATGAAGGCCGCCGAGACGCTCACGCGTGCGCTCCCGCCGCGGCCGGTTTGGCGTGCCTGGCCGGCTTGGCCTCCACCACCTTCGCCCCCGGATGCAGCCGGTACTGCCCATCCACCACCACGCGCTGGCCGGCCTGCACGCCCTGGCCGATCACGCTCTCGCCATCGGCCTCGTCCAGCACCTGCACCGGTTGGTCGCGCACGCTGCCGTCGCTGCCGACCACGTACACGAACTCGCCGTCCTGGCTGCGCTGCACGGCCGCGCTCGGCACCACCAGCGCGCCGCTGCGCATGCCCAGGGTGATGCGCGCGTCCACCGTCTGCCCCGGCCACAGCGTGTGCCCGGAATTGGGGAAGTGCGCCTTCATCGCGATGGTGCCGGTGCTGGTGTCGATCTGGTTGTTGAGCAGGGCCAGCGTGCCGTGCGCCAGCACCTGTCCGCTGCCGTGGTCGACCGCGTCCACGCCCACGCTGGCCGGCGCGGCCTGCAGTGCGCGGTTGATCTGCTGGAAGGCGCTTTCGGGCAGAGTGAACTGCACCGCGATCGGGTCGATCTGGTTCAGCACCACCAGGCCGCCGGCATCGCTGGCGTGGACGATGTTGCCCGGATCCACCAGGCGCGCGCCGGCGCGGCCGTCGATCGGCGCGCGGATGGTGGTGAAGTCCAGTTGCACCCGTGCGTTGTCGATCGCCGCCGCATCGCTCTGCAGGGTGGCGCGCAGTTGGGTGACCAGGGCCTTCTGCGTGTCCAGGGTCTGGCGGGTGGTGGCGTTGTCCTGCAGCAGTTGCGTGTAGCGCTGCAGGTCGGCCTGCGCATTGCCCAACTGCGCCTTGTCCTTGGCCAGTTGCGCGGTGGCCGCGGCCAGTTGCGCCTGGTCGATGCGCGGATCCAGCCGCGCCAGCACCTGCCCGGCCTTGACGTCCTGGCCTTCGCTGAAGCCCACGTCGATCAGTTGCCCGTCGATGCGCGAGTGCACGGTCACCGAGGCGATCGGCAGCACCGTGCCGATTCCGGTCTGGCGGATCGGCACGTCCTTGCGCAGCACCGGCGCGCTGGTCACCGGCACCGGCGGCGTGGCCTTGGTCGGTGCATGGCGCGGGCGCAACCACACCGCCAGCAGCAGCGCGACCAGCACTGCGGCGGCGACGAATGGCCAGCGCCGCCGTGGCATGGCATGGCGCGGTGGCGGATCGGCAGGGCGGGTGGGCGCGGCGGTGGACATGGGCTACTCCGGGAGGACAGGAGCCGGCGTGGCGCCCGGCGAGGCGCCGCGCACGGCGGGGAGACGGGCGCTGTCCCAGTCGCCGCCCAGCGCGACCAGCAGCGCGACCTGGGCGCCGAACTGGCGCGCTTGCACTTGCAGCAACGTGCGTTGCGTGTCCAGCGCGTTGGCCTGGGCGGTGATCACGGCGCTGTACAGGGCGGTGCCGGCCCGGTACTGGTCCATCAGCACACGTTCGGCCTGCTGCGCGGCGTCGGCGGCGCTGCGTTGTTGCTGCTGTTCGCGCGCCAGTTCGCGCGTGGCGGCGAGCTGGTCCTCCACGCCCTGGAACGCGCTCAACACGGTCTGCCGGTAGCTGGCGGCCGCGGCATCGAACACGGCTTGCGCCTGCGCGCGCTGCGCGTGGCGGGCGCCGCCGTCGAACAGCGTGCCGGCCAGCGCTGCGCCCACCGCCCAGACCCGGTTCGGCACGCTCAGCAGCGAGGCCAGCCCGGCACCGTCGTAGCCACCGCTGGCGCTCAGCGACAGGGTCGGGAACCAGGCCGCCACGGCCATGCCGATGCCGGCGTTGGCCGCGGCCATGCGCCGTTCGGCGCCGGCGATGTCCGGGCGCCGCTGCAGCAGTACCGAGGGCAGCGCTTGCGGGGTTGGCGGCAGCGCCGGCAACGGTGCGTCGCTGGCCGCCAGCGAGAATTCGGCGGGGGTGTGGCCGAGCAGCACCGCCAGCGCGTGGTCCAGTTGCCGGCGCGACAGCGCCAGATCAGTCGATGCGGCTTCGGTGCTGTGCAGGGTGGCCTCGGCCGCGGCCACATCGGCGTCGCTGGCAACGCCGGCGCGCACACGGGCCTGGGTCAGCCGCAGCGCGTCGCGATAGCCGTCCAGGGTGCGCTGGTACAGCGCCAGGGTCTGGTCGTCGAAGCGCAGCTGCAGGTAATCGGCGACCACCGCGGCCTGCAGCGACAGCCGCGCCTGCGCCAGGTCGGCGGCGCTGGCCTGGGCGTTGTCGCCTGCCTGTTCGACGCTGCGTCGGACCTTGCCCCAGAAGTCTGGCTCCCAACTGGCGCTGAGCCCCAGCGTATCGGCGTCGCGCAGCCCCGGCTTGGGGGTGACGCTGCGCTCGCGCGTGGCCGCGGCCTGCACGCCCAGCGACGGCGCCTCGGCCGCCCGCGCGCTGCCGACCAGCGCCTGCGCCTGCCGATAGCGCGCCTCGGCCTGGCGCAGGGTCTGGTTGGCGCTGTCGGCCTGTTCGACCAGGGCGTCCAGCTGCGGATCGCCATAGCGGGTCCACCACGCCACCGCCGGGTCGGCGGCGGCCGGTGCGGCGGGCGTCCAGCGGCCGTCGGCCTCTTCGAACGGCTGCTGCGCGGCGACCGGCGGCGCCGGGCGCACGTAGTCCGGGCCGACCATGCAGCCGCCGAGCAGCAGCACACTCAGCAGCGGCACGAGCGGCACCAGGCGGCGGGAAACGGGCGGTGGGGGCAGGGCTGT
>NZ_NKUH01000080.1:0-791 GCF_009192895.1 Xanthomonas sp. LMG 12460
GCTGCGCCCGTACCCTCATCCGCCCCTGCGGGGCACCTTCTCCCGGGGGGAGAAGGAACAGCGAAGCCCCTCTCCCGTCGGGAGAGGGGTTGGGGTGAGGGTACGGCCGCGCGTCGCCGGTGATCGCTGCACTTGCTGCCTGACTAGGCTGGCTGCCGTACCCTCATCCGCCCCTTCGGGGCACCTTCTCCCGGAGGGAGAAGGGTGTGGCGCCCTGCCCACTTTCCACCCGGCGAGACGCGATGGGCCGCCATGCGCACGCCCACGGCATCGTGGACGCCTAGCCCCTCTCCCACCGGGAGAGGGGTTGGGGTGAGGGTACGGTCGCGCGACGCCGGTGATCGCTGCACTTGCTGCCTGACTAGGCTGGCAGCCGTACCCTCATCCGCCCCTTCGGGGCACCTTCCCCCAAAAAGGGGGCCGTGGTCCCGAAGGGAGAAGGAAGTGCCGGCCCGCTTTTCCACATGTCGAGGGCGCGCTGGCCTTCATACCGCAGCTCATGGCATTGCAGAAGCTGAGCCCCTCTCCCGTCGGGAGAGGGGTTGGGGTGAGGGTACGGTCGCGCGACGCCGGTGATCGCTGCACTTGCTGTCTGGCGACGCTGGCCGCCGTACCCTCATCCGCCTCTTCGGGGCACCTTCTCCCGAAGGGAGAAGGAAGTCCCGGCTAGCCCAATTTTCCACATGCCGAGGGCGCGCTGGCCTCCATAGCGCAGCCCAAGGCATCGCGGAAGCTGAGCCCCTCTCCCACCGGGAGAGGGGTTGGGGTGAGGGTACGACTGCGCGTCGCCT
>NZ_NKUH01000081.1:0-23417 GCF_009192895.1 Xanthomonas sp. LMG 12460
GGGGGGCAGGGGCTGCAGGGCGTCGCGCGATTCGGTGTCGTGGTCGGCGGACAGGGCCGGTTCCCAGGGGAAGCGCGGCAGGGTGCGCACGGCGTTCTCCAGCTTGCGCGACCAGGTGTCGTGGATCTCGGCGTACAGCGGGGTGTCCGCTTCCAGGCGCATGCGCTCGGTCACCCGCAGGTCGTTGCGGCGGATCAGCGCCACATCGATCGGCATGCCCACCGACAGGTTGGAGCGGATGGTCGAGTCCAGCGACACCAGGGCGGTGCGCGCGGCGTCTTCCAGTTGCATCTCCGAGCGGATGATGCGGTCCAGGATCGGCTTGCCGTACTTGGATTCGCCGATCTGCAGGTACGGCGTTTCCGGCGAGGTGGCGATGGCGTTGCCGAGCGGATAGATCATGTACAGCCCGGGCCGTTCGCCGGCGATCTGCCCGCCCAGGATCAGCGTCGACTGCACGTTGATGCCGCTGTGCTGCGATTGCTCGGACAGCTTGACCTGGCTGGAGGCCAGTACGTCGCCGACGTATTCGGCGACCTCGAACAGGTGCCGGAAGGTGCGCAGGCTGCGCGGCGCGTCCGCATCGTCGGCGTCGCGCTGCAGGCGCGAAAGGGTCAGCTGCGTGGTCGCCAGGTTGCCGGCCGACATCAGCGCGAACACCGCCTGGCCCGGATACTCGAACACATGCAGCTTGCGGTGGACGCGGACGTCGTCCAGCGAGGCGTTGGTGCGGGTGTCAGCGGCGAAGACCAGGCCTTCGTCCACTTCGATGCCGACGCAATATGTCATGGCGCTGCCGAGAACCGGGTACGTCCCGATTCTATGGGGGCGGCTCGGGCTTGGCTAGCCGTTGACGCTCGCGGTCGCGGCATGCGCGAATAGCGCATGACCACCGTGCTTCTGAGCCTGGGCAGCAACCTGCGCCCGCATCACCACCTGGCCGCGGCGATCGCGGCGCTGCGCCGGCAGTTCGGTGCGGTCGCGGTGTCGCCGACCTATCGCACCGCGGCGGTCGGTTTCGACGGGCCGGCCTTCCTGAACAACGCGGTGGCGCTGCAGACCGACTGGGAGCTGGCGCCGCTGGACGACTGGCTGCATGCGCTGGAGGACGCGCACGGGCGCGACCGCAGCGGCCCGCGCTTCAGCGACCGCACCCTGGACATCGACGTGGTGTTCTACGGCGACCGCATCGTCGAAGGCCCCGGCCACCTGCGCATCCCGCGCCCCGAGCTGCGCCACGCCTTCGTGCTCAAGCCGCTGGCGGACATCGCCGCCGACTTCGTCGACCCGGTCACCGGCCAAACCCTGGGCGGGCTATGGCAGGCGCATGCCGAGCATGGCAAGGCGTTCGAGGTGGTCGAGTTGGATGATGAAGCCGGGAATGGGGAATCGGGATTGGGGAATCGGTAGAGCCGGCTGCCGGGCCGATCGTCGCGCTGTCATGGCGCGGCCTGGCGTAGCTCTCAGCAATGGCGGGAAAGAGGTCGCGCTTGCCGATTCCCCATTCCCTATTCCCGGTTCCCAGCCTTCAAGTCAGCCCGCGCCCCCCATCCACCCGCACGGTCTGCCCGGTGACGAAGCTGGCGTCGTCGAGCAGCCAGCGCACAGCCTCGGCGATTTCCTCGACCTGGCCGGTACGCGCCAGCGGGGTGCGTGCCAGCAGGGCTTGCTGCGAGGCGGCGTCCTTGCCGGCGTCGGGCCACAGGATCGCACCGGGGGCGATGGCGTTGACGCGGACCTGCGGTGCCAGTTCCAGCGCCAGCGAGCGGGTCAGCATCGCCAGGGCGGCCTTGGCTGCGCTGTACAGCGGATGCGCGCGCAGCGGCGTTTCCGCGTGTAGGTCGGTGAGGTTGACGATCGCGCCGCCGTGCTGGCGCAGTTGCGCGGCGGCGGCCTGCGCCAGGAACAGCGGCGCGCGCGCGTTGACCGCGAACAGGTCGTCCCATTGTGCCGGTGTGGCCTCGTGCAACGGCGTGGGATAGAAGTTAGAGGCGTTGTTGACCAGTGCGTCGAGGCGGCCGAAGCGCGCCACGCATTGCGCCACCAGGTCGGGTAGCTGCGCGGTGTCGCGCAGGTCGGCCTGCAGGGTCAGCGTGCTGCCGGCGCGCAGGGATTCCAGTTCCTGCGCCAGCGTCTGCAGTTCGGCCTGTGAGGTGTGCGCATGCAAGGCGACGTCATAGCCGGCTGCGTGCAGGCGTCGGGCGATGCCGGCGCCGATGCGCCGCGCGCTGCCGGTGATCAGGGCGACTTTGGTCTGGGTCATGTACGGGTTCCATGCTCGGCTATGCTGTGCATTGTCCACGCAATCGCGCAGCGCATGCCCACCGACCTTCCTTTGCCCGATGCCACCGCGCTGGCCCACAGCGAGCGCCTGGCCGCGCACATGCGCGCCGAGATCGCCGCCGCCGGCGGAGCCATTCCGTTCTCGCGCTTCATGGAGCTGGCGCTGTACGCGCCCGGCCTGGGCTACTACAGCGCCGGCAGCAGCAAGTTCGGCGAAGAGGGCGATTTCGTCACCGCGCCGGAACTGGGGCCGCTGTTCGCCGCCACCGTGTCCAATGCGCTGGCGCCGGTGCTGCAGCAACTCGGGCCGCAGGCGCGGATGCTGGAAGTGGGCGGCGGCAGCGGTGCGTTCGCCGAGGTCATGCTCAAGCGCCTGCTGGCGCTGGATGCGCTGCCAGAGCGCTATGCGATCCTGGAGCCCAGCGCCGACCTGCGCGAACGCCAACGCGAGCGCCTGGCGCGCGCGCTGATCCCGCCGGTGTTCGAGTTGGTGGAATGGCTGGACCGGCCGTTCGACGACGACTGGAACGGCGTGCTGTTCGCCAACGAGGTGATCGACGCCCTGCCGACGCCGCGCTTCGCGCTGCGCGATGGCGAGGTGTTCGAAGAGACCGTGACGCTGGATGGCGAGGGCCGCTTCCGCCGCGGCGAGCAGCCGGCCGATCCGCTGCTGGCGGCGGCGGTGCGGCACATCGAACGCTATCTGCAGGCGCCCTTCGCCGACGGCTACCGTTCCGAATTGCTGCCGCAGTTGCCGTACTGGATCCAGGCGGTGGCCGGCGGCCTGCGCAGCGGCGCGATGCTGTTCGTGGACTACGGCTATCCGCGCCGCGAGTTCTATCTGCCCGAGCGCGACGACGGCACCTTGCGTGCGTTCTACCGGCATCGCACGCATGCCGATCCGTACCGCTGGCCGGGCCTGCAGGACCTGACCGCGTCGGTGGACTTCACCGCGCTGGCCGAGGCCGGCACCGGGGCGGGCTTCGACCTGGCCGGTTACTGCAATCAGGCCAGCTTCCTGCTCGGCAACGGCCTGGACGCGCTGCTGGCCGAGGCCGAGGCGCGCAGCGACGCAGCCGCGCAACTGCGCCTGCGTCAGCAGGTGAAGCAGCTGACCCTGCCCAGCGAGATGGGCGAGCGTTTCCAGGTGATGGGCTTCGAGCGCGACGTGTCGCTGGCGCCGGCGTTCCTGTCCGGCGACCTGACCTGGCGGCTGTGATGGCGGTAGTGCGCGACTTCCGCTGGCCCTGGCTGTGGCTGGGGCTGTGGTGGCTGGGCATCGCGGTGCTGATCTACGTGTGCCTGATGCCGCACCCGCCGCAGTTGTCGGACCTGCCCGACACCGACAAGGTCGAGCACTTCATCGCCTACCTGGTGCTGGCCGCCGCGGCGGTGCAGGTCTATGCCGGACCACGCGCCTGGACCTGGGCCGCGCTGGGTCTGCTGGCGCTGGGCGTGGGCATCGAATTCGCGCAGGGCGCCTGGACCACCACGCGCTCGGCCGATCCGCTGGATGCCCTGGCCGACGCCCTGGGCGTGGCGGCCGGCATGGCCACCGCGGCCACGCCGTGGCGCGATCTGCTGTGGCGGCTGGAGCGCGGCAGCCGCCGTTGAGCGACGTGGCCGCGCGGTCTACGGCGTCGGCCAAGTTGTGGAATCCCAGGCCGCGCGCAAGGCGCGGCACGCGTACCGCGGCCTAGAGTGCCGGCGCCGGGCACCCCGCCCGGTCGCCGCGCGGCGACTCCGCGCGCCTGTGCAGGAGAACACGCATGCAAGCACGCTACTCCCCCCGTGCCGCGCGCGGCGCCGGCCTGTTCGCCGCGCTGTGCCTGGCCATCAGTGCCGCCGCACCCGTCAACGCTGCCTGGAACGATGTCTGCAGCGGCACCGCCACCTACACCAGTTCCGGCTATTCCGGCGGCGCGCTGCTGCTGGATCCCATCGACCCGACCGCCACGATCACCGCGCTGAACCCGACGCAGCTCAATGACGGCGGAATCCAGGCGGCGCTGGCCGGCGCCTATCTGCAGGTGCAGGGACCGCGCGGCACGGTCACCGTGTACGTCACCGACCTGTATCCGGAAGGCGCCGACTGCGGGCTGGACCTGTCGCCCAATGCCTTCGCTGCGATCGGCGACACCAGCGCCGGGCGCATCCCGATCCGCTGGCAGGTGGTGGCCGCGCCGGTCACCGGCAACGTCGTGTACCGGATCAAGGAAGGCAGCTCGCAGTACTGGGCGGCGATCCAGGTGCGCAACCACCGCTATCCGGTGGTGAAGTTCGAATACAGGAAGAACGGCGACTGGGTCAGCCTGCCGAAGACCGCGTACAACCATTTCGTCGGCGAGCAGATGGGCGCGCAACTGCTGGAGATCCGCCTCACCGACATCCGCGGCCAGGTGGTCACCGATACGCTCGGCGCGTTGCCCAGCCAGGGCGACAAGGGCGTGTACTTCGCCGACGGGCACGTGCAGTTCCCGCGCTGAGGCGTGCCCGTGCATGCGCCGGCGGTCGCGCGCCGGCGCTGCGTCCACTGGTCTGTGCGCACCTGCGCCGCGGCGATGATGCCGCAGCGCAGGTGAAGCCTCACGCTCAGAACTTGAAGTGCAGCGTCGCCATGTAGCGGCGGCCGTTGTGGTAGCGTCCGACCGGGTGGTCCTTGTCGCCCAGGTACTGCAGGTATTCCTCGTCCAGCAGGTTCTGTGCGTCCAGTTGCAGCGACCACTGCGCGTTGAACGGATAGCCCACGCTCGCGCCCAGGTCGGTGTAGGCGTCGACGCTGGCCGGCGCGGCGCCGGCGACGTAGCCGCCGGCCAGGTAGCTGTCGCGCCAGTTCAGGCTGATCCGCGCGTTCCACGGTCCCTTCTCGTAGTAGGGGCTGAAGGCGACGCTGTTGCGCGACTGGTAGGGCAGCGGGTTGCCGCTGTTGTTCTCGCCGCTGGCATAGGTGTAGTTGGCCGACAGGCCGAAGCCGCTGTCGCCGAACGGCTGCTGGTAGGCCAGGGTGAAGCCCTTGACCTTGCCGGTGCCGGCGTTGCGCGGGCGCTGGATGCTGTAGTCGCAGTAGCCGTCGGCGGTGCAGCCGTTGCTGCCGAGCATCTGCGCCCAGGTCTGCGGCGAAGTGTCGCGGATCGCGTTGTACTGGCGCTCGATGGTGGCCGAGGTGTCGATGTAGTTGTCGATCTTCTTGTAGAAGATGGACCACGCCACCACCGCCTGCGGCGCGAAGTAGTACTCGGCCGAGAGGTTGAAGTTCCACGATTCGTAGGGCGACAGCGCGGCATTGCCGCCGCTGCCGGTGAGCGTGGTGTCGTTGAGGAAGGTGTTGTTGACCATCTGGTTGTACGGCGCCCAGGCGATCACCTTGCCGGCACCGAAGCGGAACACCCAGTCGTTGTCGGTGTCGTAGGCCAGGTTCAACGACGGCAGCAGGAAGTGCTCGGTCTGCGTGCGGGTCCGCCACTTGCTGTCCAGATCCTGCAGGGTCGGCGTGCCGCTGTAGACGAAGCCGCTGCCTTCGGTCTTGGAGCGCACGTAGCGCAGGCCCAGGTTGCCGCGCAGGCCGGCGTTGGAGAAGTTCAGCTGCACGTAGCCGGCGTTGTTGGTCTGCTGCAGCGCCCAGGTGTTGTTGAGGTAGCTGGACGGGTCCGGATTGGCGTAGTCGACCGGGCTGTTGCGGATCCAGTCGATCACGTTGCCGCGCCCGGCCTGCACGTGCTGGCCGTGGTCGGGATAGAACCCGCGGATGTCGGTCAGGCCGATGGTGCCGATGTCGGCCAGGGTGGCCGGGGTGACGCCGCCGTACACGTTGAGCGCGAAGTCCTCGTCGTGCTTGCCCTGGCGCACGCCGACCAGCAACTGGTTGAACACGCCGTCGAACTGCAGGTCCAGATCGAGCTGGCCGTAGCGGTCCTTGCTCTGGGTGGAAAACACGCCGTTGTTGCCGATCCAGCCGCCGGCCGAGCCCCAGTTGGCCGGGTTGCGCGCGGCGGTGGGATCGTCGAAGCGGATGCCGCGGTCCAGATCCCAGCGGAAGCCGCCGTTGTAGAACGGCTCGATGAAGTACTGCGCCAGGTGGTCGTTGTCGGACTTGCTCTGGCCGACCTGGCCGCGCAAGGTCCAGCGTTCGCCGCGGTAGGCGCCGCGCAGGTCCAGGCCCTTGGTGGTCACCTGCGACTGGCGCACGTTGTTGTCGTAGATCACCGTGCCGCCGCCCGCATTGGCGTTGGCACTGGAATGGCCGCTGTTGACCACGCCGTTGCGCACGTCGCCCAGCGCGTCGACCGCGGCGACGGTGCCCGGGTTCCAGGTGAGGAAGCTGTACATCGACTGGTTGTAGTTGTCGAAGTCTTCCTTGATGTACAGGCCGCTGAGGTTGAACTCCAGCGCCTCGTTGGGCTTGAGCTGCAGATTCACCACTGCGCTGTCGCGCTTGCGGTCCTGCTGGAACCAGGCGGCGTTGATCGAGTTGGGCACGTCCGCATCGGCCGGCACGCCGGCGGCATTGGCGAAGCTGCCGGCCTTGGCGTAGCCGAACACTTCCAGGCCCTGGCGGTCCACGCGTTCCTCGTAATGCTGCGCGGACACCGCGACGCCGAAGGTCTCCTGCGGATTCTTCCAGCTGTACAGCAGCGAGGCGTTGGGCTTGCCCTCGCTGGCCTGCTGGCTGTAGCTGTAGCCGACCGAGCCGGCGATCTCGTTGGCCTTCAGGTCCAGCGGCTGGCGTGTATGCATCAGCACGGTGCCGCCGAGGCTGCCTTCGGTCAGCCGCGCCTCGGTGGACTTGACGATCTCCGCGCGGCCCAGGATCTGCGGCGACAGCAGGGTGTAGTCGAAGCCGCGGTTGGGCTGCTCGCCGTACAGCCAGATCGCCTGCGCCACCGGGTGGCCGTCCAGGAACGACAGGTTGAGGCTGGGATCGGTGCCGTCGATGCTGACCCGCTCGCCCTGGCCGAAGCGGCGGTCGATGGTGACGCCGGGAATCTGGGCGAACGCCTCGGCGACGTTGGTGCTGGGGAACTTGCCGATGTCCTCGGCGGTGATCGCCTCGGACACGGTGACGTTGTTGCGCTTGGTGTCCAGCGACTTCTCCAGGCTGGCGCGGATGCCGACCACCTGGACCGCGTCCAGATCGGTGGCGGCGGAATCGGCCTGCTGCGCCTGCGCGGCGAAGGCGAGGACGCTGGCGGCGATGGCGGCCGACAGGACGGACGGGCGGTGACGCATGATGTCTCTCCTCATCATTCATGGATGGGCGCCGTCGGCGTGACCGACGGTGCGGGACGGAGTTGCGTGCTGCCTGGCGGCGCGGACCGATGCCGATTCCCCTGGGTCCGCGGACGCCGTGTTTGTGCCGAATTCGTTGCGAAGCGTGCAGAACCTTTACGATCCGGTGACAACGATGTCAACGCGATGCCGCGGGGGTGGCCCGGTGGCGTGGCAAAACCGGGCCGTGGTGTCTGGGATTGCGCCGCGGCCTGTCGGGTCGCGTACCGGCCTTCACGTCGATGACTTGGGCCGATTTCCGGGGTTTTATCGCGATCCGGGCGGTCGCAGGGGCGGTGGTTCAGACCTCTGCCAGGCATCGCCGCGATTGGTCTTGTGGCTTGTAGACAAATTCGTGCCCGCCGGTGACAACGATGCGGTTTGCGGCGGTGCACCCAAGCCTGTCGAAGGGCGGATACCGGCACATGGCCCATCGGCATCGGCCATGACCGCCGTCTGGGCATGGGCGCCAGCGCTGGCGGGAATCGGCCGCTCGCTGCGCGCAGGGCGCGGCCCGAGGCCAGGGGGCTTGGGCGACTCGCCGCCGCGAATTTCGGGGTGACGCGCCACTGCGCTGTTGCCGTGGTCGGGCAGCGCTGTCGGTCCGGGGCCTGCGCCGCGTGCTGTGGCGCGACGTGCACGACCCGCCGATTGGTACTATATTGGACATAATGAATCCATGCGGACTGGAGAGCTCGCCATGACCAAGCCCAAGCCGCAGGCCGATCCACGCCTGCATGCGCTGGCCGTGGACCCGGACGCGCCGACGCCGCTGTACCTGCAACTGGCCAGCAAGCTGGTGGAGGCGATCAAGGGCGGGCAGTGGAAGCCGGGCGAGGCGTTGCCGGCCGAACGGCAGCTGTGCGAGTACCTGCAGGTGTCGCGGGTCACGCTGCGTCAGGCCGTGGATGCGCTGGTCGAACAAGGCCTGGTGTCGCGCCGGCAGGGCGCCGGCACTTTCGTCACCTCGCACATCCAGCACCAGCTCAGCGGCCTGGCCAGCTTCAGCGAAACCCTGCGCATGAAGGGCCTGGAGCCGGGCACGCGCTGGCTGGAGCGGCGTACGCGCCCGGCGCATGGCGAGGAGATCCTGCGCCTTGGCCTGTCCCCGGACACCGTCGTCGCGGCGCTGACCCGCCTGCGCAGCGCCGACGGCCGGGTGATGGCCTACGAGAAGGCGGTGCTGCCGCAGCACGTGGTGCCCGATCCGCACGCCATTGCCGATTCGCTCTACAGCTACCTGGACGAGCGCGGCACCCCGGTGGTGCGGGCGCTGCAATACTTCCGCGCCATCAACCTGCCGGCGCGGCTGGCCGGCCATCTCGGCATGAAGGAAGGCGAGGCGATCCTGCACGTGGTGCGGGTCGGCTACACCCGCGACGGCAGCGCGATCGAACTGACCGACACCTATTGCCACAACGACTACTACGACTTCGTCGCCGAACTGCGACGCTGACCGCCGATCCCCGCGCCCTCCCGGAGCACGCCGCCCATGACCACCGCACGGCCCGCCAGTCCCTACGCTTCCATCGCCATCGTCGGCCTGTTGTTCTTCATCATGGGCTTCTTTACCTGGATCAACGGGCCGTTGATCCTGTTCGCCAAGGTCGCCTTCAATGTCAGCGACACCTTCGCGTTCCTCATCCCGAGTGCGTTCTACATTTCCTACTTCTGCCTGGCATTGCCTTCTTCGTTCATCCTGAAGCTGACCGGGATGAAGAAGGGCCTGGCGCTGAGCCTGCTGATCATGGCGATCGGCGCCGCGATCTTCGGCCAGTTCACCAATGCCCGTTCCTACGTGGGCGCGGTGAGCGGCATCTTCATCATCGGCGGCGGCCTGGCCTTGCTGCAGACCGCGGTCAATCCGTACATCAGCATTCTCGGGCCGATCGACGGCGCGGCGCGCCGTATCGCGCTGATGGGCATCTGCAACAAGGTGGCGGGCGCGCTGGCCACCTATGGACTGGCGAAGGTGGTCCTGCACGGCATGGAGGATTTTTCGACGCAGATCGAACAGGTGCTGCCGGCGCAGAAGGAGCTGCTGTTGCAGGAGTTCGCTGGCCGCATCCATGGCCCTTACATGGCGATCGCCGGCATCCTGGCTGTGCTTTCCGTCGCCATCCTGTTTTCGCCCTTGCCCGAGATCAGCCCCGAGACGGCGAACGCGTCGGCCTCCGACGAGCGCAGCCGCGACAGCATCTTCGCGTTTCCGCACGTGTGGTTGGGCGCGTTGTGCATCTTCGTGTACGTCGGCGCCGAGGTGATGGCCGGCGATGCGATCGGCATCTACGGCAACAGCCTCGGCCTCTCGCTCGACTACGCGAAATATTTCACCATCGGCACCCTGGCCTGCATGCTGGCCGGCTACCTGCTCGGCCTGGTGCTGATCCCGAAGTACATCTCCCAGGAAAAGTACCTGTCCATTTCGGCCTGCCTCGGCATCGTGTTTTCGCTGTGCGCGATGGTGACCGGGGGCTATGTCTCGGTGGCGTTCGTGGCGGCGCTCGGATTCGCCAACGCCATCATGTGGCCGGCCATCTTCCCGCTGGCCATCAAGGGGCTGGGCAAGTTCACCGAAAAGGGCGCAGCGCTGTTGATCATGGGCATCGTGGGCGGCGCCGCGGTGCCGCAGCTGTTCGCCCATCTGAAGGAGTCCTTCGATTTCCAGGTGGTCTTCGCCGGCCTGATGATCGCCTGCTACCTGTACATCCTGTTCTTCGCGCTGCGCGGTCACCGCGTCGGCCAGGGCGCGCGGTGAGCTGACGCGCTTTTCTCCAACTCGGCAAACCTATCCAATGCGCAGACCCACCATCAAAGACGTCGCCGAACGGGCGCGGGTGTCGCTGAAGACCGTTTCGCGGGTCATCAACAACGAACCGTCGGTGATGCAGGCCACGCGCTCGCGCGTGCTGCACGCCATCGCCGAACTCGACTACGAGCCGGATCCGTCGGCGCGCAACCTGCGCAGCGGCACCCCGTTCGTGATCGGGCTGGTGTACGACAACCCCAACCCGTACCACATCATCGGCGTGCAGAACGGCGTGCTCGCCGCCTGCCGCGAGACCGGCTTCGGCCTGCAGATCCACCCCTGCGATTCCACCGCGCCGATGCTCGCCGAGGAACTGGCCGAGTGGACTCAGCGCTCGCGCCTGGCCGGGCTGGTGCTGACCGCGCCGATGTCTGAGCGTGCCGACCTGGTCGCGGCGCTGGCCGCGCGCGGGATCAAGACCGTGCGCATCATCGCCGCCACCGAGGATCCGCAGGACGGCCCGTGCGTCTACGTCGACGACCGCGACGCCGCCTACGAGATCACCGAGCACCTGATCCAGCTCGGCCACCAGCGCATCGGCTTCCTGTGGGGCGGCACCTCGCATCGCTCCAGCGGCGAGCGCTATGCCGGCTACGAGGCGGCGCTGAAGGACTACGGCATCACCCTGGACAAGCACCTGGTGATCCCCGGCGACTACACCTTCGACGACGGCTTCCGCGGCGCCCGCCGCCTGCTGGCGCTGCGCGAACCACCGACCGCGATCTTCGGCTCCAACGACGAGATCGCCGCCGGCGTGCTGGCCGCGGCCAAGTCGGCGGGCATGAACGTGCCCTACGACCTGTCCATCGCCGGCTTCGAGGACAGCCCGTTCTCGCGCCAGTCGTGGCCGCCGCTGACCACCGCCAAGCAGGCCACCGAAGACATCGCCCGCCACGCCGCGCGGCTGCTGATCAGCCAGTTGCGCAGCGATGCCTACGAAGACCATCCGGCGCCGGTGCACAACCAGGGCTTCGTGCCGCAACTGGTGGTGCGCGGCTCGACCGCGCCCATGCAGCCGCATTCCCGCCGTTCCTCCTCCCCAGACCCCACGTGACCCTGCCCATGGCGCTGCCCTCCGAAACCGAAACCCTGATGTTCCGCGAAGCCGCGGAAGCCGCCGCGGTCGTCGCCGCGCAGTTCGAACGCAACCAGGCCACCGTGAGCGCGCTCGCCGCGTCGTTGCGCGCCGCGCCGCCGCCGTTCGTGGTGACCTGTGCGCGCGGTAGTTCCGACCACGCCGCCACCTACGCCAAGTACCTGTTCGAGACCCAGCTCGGCGTGGTCACCGCCTCGGCCTCGCCGTCGGTGGGCTCGGTGTACGAAGCGCCGCTGCAGTTGCGCGGGGCGCTGTACCTGGTGATCTCGCAGTCGGGCAAGAGCCCGGACCTGCTGCGCAACGCGCAGGCCGCCAAGGACGCCGGCGCGCGCGTGGTGGCCCTGGTCAACGTCGAGGATTCGCCGCTGGCGCAGCTGGCCGACACGGTGATTCCGCTCGGCGCCGGCCCGGAGAAGAGCGTGGCCGCGACCAAGAGCTACCTGGCCTCGCTGGCGGCGATCCTGCAGCTCGGCGCGCACTGGAAGAACGACCCGGCGCTGCTGGGCGCACTGCAGGAATTGCCGCAGGCGCTGCGTGCGGCCTGGCAGGCCGACTGGCGCTCGCTCACCGACGGCCTGGTCGAGGCGCACAACCTGTTCGTGCTCGACCGCGGCCTGGGCCTGGCGGCGGCGCAGGAAGCGGCGCTGAAGTTCAAGGAGACCTGCGGCCTGCACGCCGAGGCCTACAGCTCGGCGGAAGTGAAGCACGGGCCGATGGCCCTGGTCGGCCCGGGTTTCCCGGTGCTGGCCTTCGACCAGCCGGACGAAGCCGGCGAGGGCACCCGGCGCCTGGCCGAGGAGTTCCGCGGCCGCGGCGCGCAGGTGTGGCTGGCCAGCGCCGGCGGCGACCTGCCGCTGGTCGCCGCGCCGCACCCGGCGTGCGCGCCGCTGCTGGCGATCCAGAGCTTCTACCGCGCGATCAACGCCCTGGCGCTGCGCCGTGGCTACAACCCGGACCTGCCGCCGCATCTGAACAAAGTGACGGAGACCGTCTGATGACCACGGTGGCGCTGCGCAACGCGCGCGTGCTCGGCGAGGACGGATTCCTCGACGGCGTCAGCGTGCTGCTGGAGGGCGGGCGCATCCTCGCCCTGCTCGACGACGCCGATCCGCGCGTGGCGGCAGCGCCGGTGCAGCACGACCTGGGCGGCGGCAGCCTGCTGCCGGGCTTCATCGACCTGCAGGTCAATGGCGGCGGCGGCGTGCTGTTCAACAACCGCACCGACGTCGAGGCGCTGCGCCGCATCGGCCAGGGCCATCGCCGCTACGGCACCACCGGCTACCTGCCGACGCTGATCAGCGACGACGTGGAGGTGATGCGCGCGGCGATCGCCGCCACCCGCCAGGCCATCGCCGAGGGGGTGCCGGGCGTGCTCGGCATCCACCTGGAAGGGCCGTACCTGGCGCCGGCGCGCAAGGGCACCCACAACGCCGACAAGTTCCGCGTGCCCGACGCCGACGAACTGGCCATGGTCACTTCGCTGGACAACGGCGTCACCCTGATCACCCTGGCACCGGAACGCGTGCCGGCGGCCAGCATCCGCACCTTGGCCGCGGCCGGTGCGCGCGTGTTCGCCGGCCACACCGCCGCCAGCTACGAAGAGACCCGTGCCGGGCTGGACGCCGGCATCTGCGGCTTCACCCATCTGTACAACGCCATGACCCCGTTGCAGGGACGCGATCCCGGCGTGGTCGGCGCCGCACTCGAAGACCGCAACGCCTGGTGCGGGGTGATCGTCGACGGTGTGCACGTGCATCCGGCCAGCCTGCGCGTGGCGCTGGCGGCCAAGCCGCGCGGCACCGTGTTCCTGGTCACCGATGCGATGCCGATGGTCGGCGCCGACAGCCCCGCGTTCGACCTGTACGGCGAAACCATCACCGCCATCGACGGCGTGGTGCGCAACGCCGCCGGCGCCCTGGCCGGCTCGGCGCTGGACATGGCCAGCGCGGTGCGCAACAGCGTGCAGTGGCTGGGCGTGCCGCTGGAAGAAGCCGCGCGCATGGCCTCGCTGTACCCGGCGCAGTGCGTGGGCCTGGACCACCGCTACGGCCACATCGCGCCCGGCTACCAGGCCGACCTGGTGCTGCTGGACGATGCGTTGCAGGTCCGTCATACCTGGATCGCGGGCGCGATGGAGTAGGCGGCGGCGCTCCGGCTGCGCGCGCGGTCGGCTGGTCGGGACCGCGCGCGTGCTGCCGTGCGCGTTGTACAGTGGTGGTCGCTGACAACGCAGGCGGTGATGCATGGAACCGAGCCGCTATCTCGACGAGCCGATGGACGCGGCCTGCCTCTTCACCGGGATCTCGGTGTCAGGCGCCGGCGAGCATGTGATTCCGCGCTGGCTGGCGCAACGCCATCAAGCTGCGGGCCGGGTGTTGCTTGGCGATGCCGGCAGCTTCGCCAGGCTCTGCGATTTCAAGGCGCCTGCCGATCCGCAGGCCAACGCCCAGTTCGGACGGCTGGAACAGCGCCTGTCGGAGGACTGGTCCGCGGTCGCGGACGATGAAGCGCATCTGTGGTTGATGAAGCTGTCGGTGGGAATGATGTTGCTGCACCGGCGATTTGCCGAAAATTCCCGGCATCCGGCCGCACCTGCCGGGTTCAACCCGCATGTCGCCGGCGTGCTCCTGAAGGCGTTTCGTGCCGGTTTCGCGGCGTGGAAGAACGGCGCCTATGTCAGGGAAGGAAGCCTCGTGCGGTTGCCATGGCAGAGCGGTCGGCTCGTGATCGCGCATCTGTTCGGGGCCAGCGAGATGGGCCTGCCCGAGGAAAATGGGCGTGCCATGTACATGTTCGCCCCCTATGGCCTGATGGCGGTCGGGCAACCTGGGGTCGGCATGTTGGTCGCCACCTTCTTCGAGCCCTTGCGAGATTTCGAGAAGCGCCTGGCGGCGGCCAGCGCCATCCCCGCGGATGTCTCCGATCTGGCGTGTCGTGCAGCGTTGTCCCGCGCGTTCGCCACCGCGGTGCTGGGTCCGCTGATCGCGCGCTTGAGCGGCACCGCCGTCGATGACGCTGAGGTACTCGCGCTTGCCGCCAAGGGCCTGCGGGTGGAGTTCGCCGACCCGGCCGCGATCGATTCGGGATTCCGCGAGCTGCGGGCGCACGAACCTTGATGGTGGCAGCAGAACATTAGCCCGCGTGCTCTCCCGACCGCGTTGCCGACGGCCGCGCCGCGGCGATCGCCGCGATCCGCGCCTTGGCCAGCGCCTCGCCGATCTGCGGGCCGCTCAGGCCCTGCGCCGCCAGGTCGCGCGCGTTCACCGCCAGCGCCGCCGCATGCAGATGCTGCAGCGTGCGGCCCTGCGGGTAATCGGCGTCCTCGCTGCCGAGACGGCCGCGCTTGTCGGCCTCGCACACCGTGGCCAACTGCGCGACGCGCTCGGGCTTGCGGAATCCGTCGCAGCGCTGCAGCAGTTCGTGCACGGTGCGGTCGCGCAATTCGGCCAGGCGATGCACGTTCAGATGCTCGCGGCAGGCGATCTCGGCCAGTTGCCGGTGCTCCTGCGGCACCTTGAGGCGTTCGCACAGCGTGCGCAGCGGCGCCAGGCCGCGTTGCTCGTGCATCAGGTGGCGCGGCCATTCCTCCGGCGGCGTCAGTGCCTTGCCCAGGTCGTGGGTCAGCGCGGCGAAGCCGATCAGTGCGTCGCCCGGCGCCAGCCGCGCGGCCATGTCGCTGACCAGCTCCTGATGGCGCCCGGTGTCGACCTCGGGGTGGTACTCGGCGCGTTGCGGCACCCCGTACAGCGCGTTCAGCTCCGGCAGCACCCAGCGCAGCGCGTCGGCCTCGCGCAGCGTGCGCAGGAACGCCGAGGGCTGCGCCGAGGCCAGGCTGCGCCGCAGTTCCTGCCAGACACGTTCGGGCACCAGCGTTTCCAGTTCGCCGCCGGCGGCCATCGTGCGCATCAGGTCCATGGTCTCGGGCGCGACGACGAATCCCAGCGGCGCCAGCCGCGCCATGAACCGCGCCGCGCGCAGCACGCGCAGCGGATCCTCGGCGAAGGCCGGGCCGACATGGCGCAGCACCCGTTGCTCGAGATCGCGCGCGCCGCCATAGGGGTCGACCAGACGCCCATCGGCCTCGTCGCGGGCGATGGCGTTGATGGTGAAGTCGCGCCGCTGCAGATCCTCTTCCAGCGTCACCGACGGATCGGCCTGCACCACGAAGCCGTGATAGCCGCGACCGGCCTTGCGCTCGGTGCGCGCCAGCGCGTACTCCTCGCCGCTGCGCGGATGCAGGAACACCGGGAAATCGCGGCCCACCTGCTTGTAGCCCAGCTCCAGCATCTGCTGCGCGCTGGCGCCGACCACCACCCAGTCGCGGTCGCCGGGCGGTTGACCGAGCAAGGCGTCGCGGACGGCGCCGCCGACGAGGTAGATGTTCATTGGGGGCTGGGAATGGGGAGTCGGGAATCGGGAATGGTAAAAGCAGATTCCCTTCGCCTGATGTTGCGCTGGCGTGTTGACCCAATGTTCGACGCGGTTGCGCGCGGTGCGCCGTTGCGATTCCCCATTCCCTATTCCCCATTCCCGGCGGCCGCACCAGCGGCCGCGCACACGAACTTCTTCCGCGGTGCGTCCAGCTTGCCGAGCATGCGTTCGGTGACCGGCAGGGCGTCGCCGTTGAGGCGCCAGTCGTAGATCACGCTGAAGGCCAGGATGCGCGCCACGTACTCGCGGGTTTCCTTGTAGCTGACCGTCTCGATCCAGAAATCGGCATCGTGGCCCGGGCGCTGGCTCTGCCAGCGCGCGGCCGGGCCGGGGCCGGCGTTGTAGGCGGCGATGGTCAGGTAGGGCAGGCCGTAGGTGTTGAGCAACTGGCGCAGGTAGGCGGTGCCGATGGCGATGTTGGTGTCCGGGTCGTACAGGCTGGCGGCGCCGCCGTAGCCGGCCAGGCCGAGGTTGCGGGCAACGCTGGCGCCGGTGGCCGGCACCACCTGCATCAGGCCCATCGCATTGGCCGGCGAGCGGGCGTTGGGGTTGAACACGCTCTCGGCGCGGATTTCGGCTGCGACCCAGGCCGGGTCGATCGCGTTCTTGCCGGCTTCGCGGCGGATGGTCTCGGCGTGGTGCAACGGGAAGCGCAGCGTGTACAGGCGCTGTTCCTCCGGGCGCTTGCCGAGCCCGAACACCGCGCGGTCGAACCAACCGTTGTTGCTGGCCACTTCCACCGCCAGGCGCCGCTGGGTGTCGTCGAAACGGCTCAGCGCATCGTTCCACTCGGCCACGGCCCAGCCGGCGCGGTCGATCTTGAACAGCTCGAGCGCGCGGACCAGCGACGGATCGCGTGCCACCGCCGCCTGCGCCTGCGCGCTGTCGTTCGGTTCCCACGGGCACAGCGCGTACGGCTGCTTGAGCCGGTCGGCGGCCAGGAAACCGTGGAAGGTGGCGGAGCTGGCCGCCGCGCGGTACAGCCGCTGCGCCTCGCTGGCATTGCCTGTCTTCTCCGCCAGCCGCGCCTCGAAGTACTGCCAGCGCGAATCGTTGCGCTGCGCCGGCGGCATCTTGCGGATCGCGGCCAATGCCGCCGGCCAGTCGCCGCGCGCCATCGCCTCGCGCGCGCGCCACTCGTGCAGGCGTTCGTCGTACGCAGACTCGGGCACCGCGTTGAGCCGGCGCGCCGAATCCGGCCCGTACGAGGCCACCGTCCACAGCGCGATCTGGTACAACACCGCGCCGCGCTGCGCCTCGCTGAACTGCAGTGCCTGTGCGAACTGCGGCAGTTGCCGCTCGGCGGCGTCCGGATCGGTCTTGGCCAGCTTCGCCAGCCCGTCCACCGCCACCTTGCGGCTGCGCTCGGTCTTGGGCCAGGTCAGCGCACGGGTGTGCACTGCGTCCAGGAACGCCGCGTAGTCGTTGGCCAGGGCCAGGTCGGCCGCGGGCAGGCCGCGTGCGGCGGCGCGCATCACCGCCGGCTGCTGTGCGTCGGCGGCCGCTTCCACGCGCGCCCAGCGCAGCGCATCGGTCATGCCGCCGCGCGCCTGCAGGACTGCGAACACCGGATCGCAGGCGTCGGGCAGCGACTTGCCGGCGTTGCGCCACAGCGCCTGCGCTTCGTCCACCCACTGCGCGTCGGCGCGGCCGGTGGCCTGGCGCGCATTGAGCTGGGCGCAGCGCAGGCCGAGGTTCTCGGTGGGTTTCCAGTTCGCCAGCAGCGCCGGCCAGTCCTCGCGCCGCGCCAGCGCCGGCAGCCACAGCGCACGGAAGCTCTCGGCCACCGGCTGCCCGGCGTAGCGCTTGAGGAAGTCCTGCGCCTGCGCATCGGACACCTTGTCGATGTTGCGGCGCAGGTTGGCGTACTCCAGCCAGCCGTACAGCGGATGCTGCTTGAACGCGGCCGCGCGGACCGGATCGAACCGGCCCTGCTCGGCATCGTCGATCGCCGAGCGGATCGCCGGGCGCTGGGCATCCAGTGACTGGGCGAGGGCGGAAACGGGGCCGCACAACGCGGCGGCGAGCAGCAGGAGAGACGTGCGCAGGATCATGCGCGGGACTATACCGAACGCGGATGAATCGCCGTTTCAACTGGCGATGGTGGCGCTGTCGTCGCTTTGGCCGGCGTGGTTGTGACGATGGGTGGCCGCGCCGTCCAGGTTGGGTGGCGAGTGTGCTGGATGCAGCGATGCCAATGTGCCGACGGGTGGAGTCACAACACGTCGTGTCAACGCGCTGCCCCGCAGCGTTCGCAGATCGGGATCGCACGCTGGGCCGGCATCCGGGGGGCGGGCATGGGCGGATGAGGTGCAGGTGCAGCTTCGTACGTCTGAAGTCCGCGAGTCGCTTCGCGCCGTACCCTCACCCCAACCCCTCTCCCGGTGGGAGAGGGGCTCGGCTTCTCCCTTCTCCCATTGGGACCATGGCCCCCTTTTCGGGGGAAGGTGCCCCGCAGGGGCGGATGAGGGTACGGGCGAAGCCTCTGATCGCAAGATCGGTGCGGGCGCTTCGCGCTCCGTACCCTCACCCCAACCCCTCTCCCGAGGGGAGAGGGGCTTGAGCGTTGCGCTGCTTGACGATGTCTTGCGCATCCGGTGTCTACCAGATCGACCAGTCGTCGCGATGGCCCGCGCTTTGCCCGCCGGACGCTTGCAGGCCGTTTACGATTTGTTTACAAAGAATTCCACGCCGTCGCGGTGCAGGGGGTCGCAGCGGCCGACCCACATCCTTTCTGGAGAGAGAGACGGATGAATTTCCTGCACCGCCATCCTTTGGTCTTCGCGGTATCCATGGTCCTGCTCGGCGGCGTCCCCGCCATCGCCGGCGCCCAGCAACAGACGCCCCCGGCCGCCCCCGGCACGGCCACCACCCTGGACAGCGTGCAGGTCACCGGCACCCGCATCCGTCGTGCCGAAGTGGAGGGCCAGGTGCCGGTGCAGACCCTGAGCCGCGCCGACATCGAACGCACCGGCCTGACCTCCATCGGCGATGTGCTGCAGGAACTCACCGCCTCCGGTTCGGCCTTGAACGCCAAGTTCAATTCCTCCGGCAATTTCGGCTTCCCGCCGGACGGCAGCGGCGTCGGTGCCGGTTCGGCGCAGGTGGATCTGCGCCACCTGGGCGCCAAGCGCGTGCTGGTGCTGGTCGACGGCATGCGCTGGGTCAACGAGTCCTCGGCCTCGGGCGTGGGCGCGGCCACCGATCTCAACACCATCCCGCTGGCCATCGTCGAGCGCGTCGAGGTGCTGGAAGACGGCGCCTCCTCGCTGTACGGCTCCGATGCCATCGCCGGCGTGGTCAACATCATCACCCGGCGCAATTTCGAAGGCGGCCAGGTCACCCTGAACTACGGCGAGTACGACAAGGGCGACGGCGCCAGCAAGGGCGTGGACCTGGCCTGGGGCCACAGCACCGAGCGCACCAGCCTGTTCCTCGGCGCCAGCTACACCAAGCAGGATCCGATCTACGCGCGCGACCGTGCGCAGTCGCTGTATCCGATTCCCGGCACCGGCCTGAGCTTCGGCAGTTCGGCCACCCCGGACGGGCGTTTCATCTTCGTCGACCCCAACACCGGCGCCGAGCAGAACCTGACCCCGAACAGCGGTGCGCGCACGCCGCGTTACGACGGCACCGGCGGCTGCACCCGCAGCGACGACTACCACTGCTTCACCACCGCCGACCGCTACAACTTCGCCGCGTCCAACCTGCTGCTGACCCCGTCCGAGCGCAAGGGCGTGTTCGGCCAGTTCCGCTTCTTCTTCAACGACGACGTGCAGTGGTACCTGAAGCTGCTCGGCAACCGCCGCGAGTCGACCAACCAGGCCGCACCGGAACCGATCTTCCTCGGCCCCGACGCCGGCACCGGCAATCCGCTGGCCGACAACATCGTCATCTCCGCCGCCAACCCGTACAACCCGTTCGGCTTCGCGCTGGATTCGGGCAGCAACCTGATCATGATCGGGCGCCGCCCGGTGGAAGGCGGTGCGCGCGTGTTCGAGCAGCGCGTGGACACCCAGTACGTCGGCACCGGCTTCATCGGCAGCTTCGAGGGCGCCGACCGCACCTGGTTCTGGGACGTCAACGGCGCCTACAGCAAGAACAAGGCCGAGCAGACCAACTACGGCAGCTACAACATCTACAACATCAACCTGGCGCTGGGCGATCCGGCGGCGTGCGCGGCGGTGGCCGGCTGCGTGCCGCTGAACATCTTCGGCGGCGCCGGCAGCATCACCCCGGACATGCTGCGCTGGATCCAGCCGGTGGTGCATGATCGCAGCCAGAACGAGCTGACCCAGTTCACCGCCAACCTCAGCAGTGACCTGTTCCGGCTGCCGGCCGGCGCGGTGTCCTTCGCCACCGGCGTGGAATACCGCAAGTACGAGGGCTTCTACCGCCCCGATCCGCTGACCGTGATCGGCCACTACAACGGCGTGCCGTCGCTGCCGACCCAGGGCAGCTACGACGTCAAGGAGGCCTACCTCGAACTGAGCGTGCCGATCTTCGCCGACTCGCCGCTGGGCGACAAACTGGACCTGAGCCTGGCCGGCCGTTATTCCGACTACTCCACCTTCGGCGGCAAGTTCACCCCGAAGTACGGCCTGCGCTGGCAGGTGGCGCCGGACTTCGTGCTGCGCGCCAGCTATGCCGAAGGCTTCCGCGCGCCCAGCATCGGCGAACTGTACGGCTCGGCCGCGCGCGCCGACCTGACCCTGTCCGACCCGTGCTCGATCGGCCTGGGCGGCACCGCGCCGCGCGGCAGCGCCAGCAACTGCGCCACGCTCGGCGTGCCGGCCGGCTACCAGCAGGCCAACTCGCAGATCTCGGTGACCACCGGCGGCAACCGCGCGCTGGAGCCGGAGAAGGCGCGCAGCTTCAGCGCCGGCTTCGTGTGGAGCCCGTGGTTCGCCAGCAACGTGCCGTGGTCGGACCGCTTCGACGTGGAGGTGACCTTCTACCGCCACGACATCGACGGCGCGATCCAGGCGATCAACGCGCAGACCCAGCTCGACCTGTGCGTGGACACGCTGTCGCCGACCTACTGCAACGGCATCACCCGCGCCTCCACCGGCGGCATCAACGGCTTCAACAACCGCCTGACCAACCTCGGCTCGATCAAGACCGACGGCTGGGACGTGGACCTGTTCTGGAACTCGCCGGAGACCGCGGCGGGCCGCTTCAAGATCGGCTGGCAGAACACCTTCGTCACCCGTTACGTCGCCACCGGCGCGGCCGGCCAGGTGCAGCCGCAGCGCCCGGGCGTGGAGGTGGTGGACAGCTCGATTCCCGAGTGGACCAGCAACCTGAGCCTGGACTGGTCGCGCGGGCGCTGGAACGCGTCGTGGACGCTGCGGCACATCTCCGAGCTGACCGAGCAATGCGGCGACGCGGTCGCGTTCCCGGTGTGCAGCAATCCTGTCGCCGGCACCAACACGCTGGACGCGATCACCTACCACGACCTGCAGGTCGGCTACCGCTTCGACTGGCTCAAGGGCCTGACCCTCAGCGGCGGCGTCAACAACGTCTTCGACAAGGATCCGCCGATCTGCCTGTCGTGTTCGCTCAACGGCTACGACGCCTCCACCTACGGCATTCCCGGTGGGCGTTACCTGTATGTGCGGGCGGATCTGAAGTTCTAGTCGCGACCTGTGCGTGAAAGACCTAGCGGGAGCGCGCGCGTGCTCTCGCAGGGTGTTGCCGATGCGGTGGGTAGAGAACAAGCCTTGATGCGGCTTGATTGCGGTGGCAGCAGGTTCGAGGTGCCTTTCTCGCGACGCACTTTCGCAAATGCGTCGCGGCTGAAGCCGTTTGCGTCTCGCTCGTGAAGTCGCTGAGCGCAGGGTCTGCCGAGCACGTCTGGCGCGTCGCGTCGGGGCTGAAGCCCCTCCCACATGAGATGCCGGTGTGGCGCTTTGTCTCAGCGCAGCAAGTGTTGGGGCACTTCGATTTCGGTGGCCACGGCGAGATGGTCGGAAAAGGCGGCGGGCACCGCACGCTGCGCGTTGCAGCGCAGGCCGTCGCTGACCAGGATGTGGTCGATGGCGCGCTGCGGGCGCCAGCTGGGGAAGGTCGGCACCACGCAGCCCGGCGGTTGCAGCCGCGTGCGCTGGTACAGGAACTGCATTTCCGGGCGGTCGGCGACGCAGTTGAAGTCGCCCATCAACACCACGTTGGGATGATCGGACAGCAACTCGGCGATGAAGGCCAACTGCGCCGCGCGCGAGTTGGCGCCCAGCGACAGATGCGCCACCGCCACCGCCAGGCCTTCGGCGCCGTTGCCGAACTTGGCCAGCAGCACGCCGCGCCCGCCAAGCCGGCCGGGCAGGGCGTGGTCCTGGACTTCCACCGGCTCCAGCCGGCTGAGCAGGCCGTTGGCGCTGGAGGCCACGCCGCCCACGCGTCGGTTCGGCTGGTGGCTCCAGTAGTTGAAGCCGGCGCGCTCGGCCAGGTAGTGGGTCTGGTTGGTGAAGCCCGAGCGCAGGCTGCCGGGGTCGGCCTCCTGCAGGCCGACGATGTCGTGGTCGCTGGCCAACTGCGCGATCGCGTCCAGGCTGCTGCGCTTGCGCCCGGCCGGCAGCGCGTGCGACCAGCTGCGGGTCACGTAGTCGCTGTAGCGGCGCGTGCTGGAACCGGCCTGAATGTTGGCGGTCAGCACGCGCAGGGTGCGGGTGGCGGGAGCGGTCACGGCGGTGCGGCCCGGGGCGGACGGCTTACTTGGCCATCGCCGCGCGCTCGCGCGCGATCAGGTGATCGGCCACGCGCAGCATGTCGTCGTAGCTCTTGCCCTTGACCAGGTACTTGCCGTTGATGATCAGCGACGGCGTGCCGGTGATGCCGCTACGGGTGGCGAACTGCTTGGCGCGGTTGGTCTTGGTGGCCACCGCGAAGCTGCCCATGGTGTCGGCGAACTGCTTCGGGTCCACGCCGTACTTGGCGTAGAAGTTGGCGATGTCCTGCACCGAGTCGCGGCCACGCTCGCCCTTCAGGGTCTCGTCGACGTGGATCGCCTTGTACAGCGCATCGTGGGTCTTCTCCTGCACGCCCAGCGCCTCGGCGGCGTAGAACGCGCGGGCGTAGTCGTCCCAGGTACCGCCGAACATCGCCGGCACATAGACGAAGCGCACGTCCGACGGCAGGCCGGCCTTCCACGGGCCGATCAGCGGCTGGAAGCGCGCGCAGGCCGGGCAGACGTAGCCGAAGATCTCGGCCACCTCGATCTTGCCGTTGGTCGGCTGGAACGGCTGGCCGCCGGCGATGTCGACGTAGTCGGTGCCGGCGACCGGCTCCGGACCGTTCGGGGTCCTGGCGGCGACCGGCTTGGCCGCGGCGTTGTCGCCTTCCGTGGCGGCAGGCTGTGCAGCGGCATCGGCGGTGGGGGGCGCGGGGGGGGGCGGCGCCTCGGGGGGGGGGCGGGGGGGCTGGCTTGCCGGGGGGGGGGGGGGGGGCCGGGGGGGGGGGGGGGCGGGGGGGGGGGGGGGGGGGGGCGGGCGGGGCGGCCGAGGGCTTGCTGGCCCCCGGAACGCGGGGCAGGGG